>CAXTDP010000212.1:0-8480 GCA_964242295.1 uncultured Acetobacteraceae bacterium
TCTATCAGCGCCTGGAACAGCACGGCGGTGCCGCCGTCGTTCACCGACACGTAGCGGTCAATGGCGTACATGCTCTGGCCCACGCCGACCTCGGCGGCCAAATGTATCACGTTGTCCACGCCGGCCAGCGCCGCCGACACGCGGTCCAGGTCGCGCACGTCGGCGCGTATCAGCTCCACGTCGTCCAGCACCGGGTCGCGCGCGGCGCCGCGGGCATGAACCTGGTCTATCAGGCTATCGAGCACCCGGACCTCATAGCCTCCGCTCAACAGGGCGCGGGCAAGGTGGCAGCCGATGAAGCCCGCGCCACCTGTCACAAGCACCCGTATCGCCATGCGTCTCAAATCTCCATGTCTCGATGGGCTGGCGCGGCAGGATGCCAGCCGGTCATCGAATGTTCATCTACTATGCCTGGCGCGAACTGTACTCACAATCCCGTTAAAAGGGTGCGGCACGCGGCTGCCGGGCGACGAGGATGCGGCACGCACGGGCCAGACCTTCGGCGAAGGCAAGAGCTGGGACCGCACCGGAAAACAGCATATGATCGTCCAGCACGAAGGTCGGAACGCCCTGGATGCCGGCCGATCGCAAGGCTTGGTCCTCCAACCTGATTTCGACGGAACCGGTATCGCCGGACAGGTACTCCGCGACGGCCGGGCGGTCCAGCCCACATGCCGCCGCCGCATCGGCCAGCACGTCTGGATCGCCCAGGTCGCGGCCGTTCACGAAGTAGTCTTGGAACAAGCGGCCGACAACCTCGTCCTGCGCGCCTGCCGGTCCGGCGAAGCGGATCAGCCGATGGGCGGCAAGCGTGTTCGGCGTCCGGCCCATTGCGGCGAAATTGATGGTCAGGCCAGCCGATGCAGCCGCGGCGGCAACCTGCGCGTCCAACTCGCGCGACCGTTCGAGGCTGCCGAACTTGGCCCGGCGATAATCCTCCCTGGGCATCCCACCCGCAGGCATGTCGGGATTGAGCTGGAATGGCCGCCAAGCAACGGTGAAGCGCATCCCCTGCCCGGCCAACTCGGCGAGCGCCGTCCGCATATGCTGGCGGCCGATGTAGCACCAGGGACAGATCGGGTCGGACAGCACGTCCAGGCGCATCGGCGCTGCTATGCCTCCGGCGCGTAGGCGACCAGCACGGCACCGTCATCCACCAGGTCGCCCACCGCGGCGCCGACCCGGCCGATGGTGCCATCCCGCGGGGCCGTCAGGCGCATCTGCACCTTCATGGCCTCCAGTACCAGCAGCACGTCACCGCGATCTACAGTGGCGCCGGGCTGGACCCGGACGTCTATGATGCGGCCGGGCATGGGCGCCACGACCATGTCGCCGCCGGCCTGGGCGGACGCAGGCGGCTGCAGGGGATCAACCAACTCCCAGCCATGGCTCACCCCATCCAGGATAGTGGTCAGGCGCGTGCCGTCCCGCAGCACCGCCACCCGGCGCTGCACGCCGTCGCAGATGAGGGTGATGCCGCCACGGCCGTGGGTGGCCGAGACCTCGACGGAATGGCCCGGCCAGTCCAGGCGCATCGGACCACCCGGCGGCGTGTAGGCCCGCACGGCAAGGTCCATGCCGCCATCCCGTAGCAGTAGGTCCTGGTAGGCGTCGCCGTTCATGCGCCAGTTGCCCAGGAGGTGCCACGGAGAATGCGGATCGTGGTGCGGCGGGGGCTGCCGAGCTTGGTCGTGCAGCACCTGTGTGACGATTGCGGCCACCGCCAAGGCGGGCGCCGGACCCTGCACGGGCAGCAAGGCATCGCCGTGCCGGGCGATGAAGCCGGTGTCCAGGTCCGCCGAGGCGAATGCCGGATGCCGGGCGATGCCGCGCAGCAGGTCCAGGTTCGTCCGCACTCCAGTGACCTGGTAGTCGGCCAACGCCCGGCGCAGCCGTGTCACGGCGGCGGGACGGTCCGTGTCCCAGACGATCAGCTTGGCGATCATGGGGTCATAATGGACGCTGATCGTGTCGCCCTCGCGCACGCCGGTGTCCACCCGGACATGGCGGCCAGGCCGCGGCTGGTGCAGATGGGTCAGGGTGCCGACGGCGGGCATGAAGTCGCGGCTGGGGTCCTCGGCATAGACCCGGGCCTCGATGGCGTGGCCGGTGATGGACAGGGCGTCCTGCAGCAGCGGCAGGCGCTCGCCATCGGCTACCCGAAGTTGCCACTCCACTAGGTCCTGGCCGGTGATCATCTCGGTCACGGGGTGCTCGACCTGCAGGCGGGTGTTCATCTCCATGAAGTAGAAGGCGTCGTCCCCGGTCCTGATGTCGGAGTCCCCGGCCTCGGTGATGAACTCGACCGTCCCCGCGCCGACGTAGCCGATGGCGCGGGCGGCGGCGCAGGCTGCCTCGCCCATGCGCGTGCGGCGGGCGGGGTTCATGCCAGGGGCTGGCGCCTCCTCGACCACCTTTTGATGCCGGCGCTGGATGGAGCAGTCCCGCTCGAACAGGCTGACGGTGTTGCCGTGGCTGTCGGCGAAGACCTGGATCTCGATGTGGCGGGGCCGGGTCAAGTAGCGCTCGATGAGCACCTGGTCATCGCCGAAGCTGGCGGCGGCCTCGCCTTTGGCGAGCGCCAGGCCCTCGGCGAAGCCGGATGCGGACTCGACCACCCGCATCCCCTTGCCGCCGCCGCCGGCGCTGGCCTTGATAAGCACGGGATAGCCGATGCGGCCGGCCTGCGCCTGCAAGGCCGCAGGGTCCTGGTCCGCGCCATGGTAGCCCGGCACCAGCGGCACACCCGCGCCCTCCATCAAGGTCTTGGCGGCGGACTTGCTGCCCATCGCGCGTATGGCAGCGGGCGGCGGGCCGATGAACACCAGCCCGGCGCTGGCGCAGGCGTCGGCAAACTCTGCATTCTCACTCAAAAAGCCGTAGCCGGGGTGGATGGCCTCGGCGCCTGAGGCCTGGGCGGCGGCGATGATGCGGTCAATCCGGAGGTAGCTTTCGCGGGCCGGAGCCGGGCCGATCAGGCGGGCTTCGTCGGCCAGGGCGGCATGGCGGGCGCCGGCGTCGGCCTCGGAATAGACCGCGACGGTGCGTATGCCCATGCGCCGGGCCGTGCGGATCACGCGGCAGGCGATCTCGCCGCGGTTGGCGATCAGGATGGTGCCGAACATGCCCGCTACATCCGGAACAGGCCGAAGCTGCCGGCGGCCCGCCGCTGCTCCGACCAGGGTTCCACGGGGGCGTTCAGGCTGGCGGACAGGCCAAGCCCGAGGACCATGCGGGTATCCGCCGGGTCAATCACGCCGTCGTCCCACAGGCGGGCGCTGGCGTAGTAGGGGTTGCCCTGGTCCTCGTACTGCTGCTCGATGGGTGCCTTGAAGGCGGCCTCCTCCTCGGCGGACCAGGTGCGGCCCTGGGCCTCCAGGTTGTCGCGCCGGAGCGTCGCCATCACGCTCGCGGCCTGGACGCCGCCCATGACGCTGATGCGCGCATTGGGCCACATCCACAGGAGACGGGGCGCGTAGGCCCGGCCGCACATGCCGTAGTTGCCGGCGCCGAAGCTGCCGCCGACGATGACGGTGAACTTTGGCACGCCCGCCGTGGCGACGGCGGTGACCATCTTGGCGCCATCCTTGGCGATGCCGCCGCTCTCGTATTTCCGGCCCACCATGAAGCCGGTGATGTTCTGCAGGAACACCAGCGGGATGCCGCGCTGGGCGCACAGCTCGATGAAGTGCGCGCCTTTCTGCGCGGACTCGCTGAACAGGATGCCGTTGTTGGCGACGATGCCGACCGGGATGCCCCAGATATGGGCGAAACCGGTCACCAGGGTCGGGCCATACAGGCGCTTGAACTCGTCCAGCTCCGAGCCGTCCACGATGCGGGCGATCAGCTCCCGCACGTCATAGGGTTCGCGCGTGTCGGCCGGGACGATGCTGTAAAGGTCCGACGCGGGATAGAGGGGGTCACGCGGCGCGCGCAGGGCGACGCCGGAGCGCTTGGTGGTGTTCAGCGTGCCGACGATGCGGCGGGCAATCCCCAGGGCGTGCGGGTCGTTTTCCGCCAGGTGGTCCACGACGCCGCTGACCCGGCTGTGCAGGTCGCCGCCGCCCAGGTCCTCCGCCGATACGACTTCGCCGGTTGCTGCCTTCACCAGCGGCGGGCCTGCGAGGAAGATGGTGCCCTGGTTGCGGACGATGATGCTCTCGTCCGACATGGCGGGCACGTAGGCGCCGCCGGCGGTGCAGGACCCCATCACGACGGCGATCTGCGGGATGCCGGCCGCGGACATCTGCGCCTGGTTGTAGAAGATGCGGCCGAAGTGGTCGCGGTCGGGGAACACCTCGTCCTGGTTCGGCAGGTTGGCGCCGCCGCTGTCCACCAGGTAAATGCACGGTAGCCGGTTCTGCTGCGCGATCTCCTGGGCGCGGAGGTGCTTCTTCACCGTCATCGGAAAGTACGTGCCGCCCTTCACGGTGGCGTCGTTGGCGACGATGACGCACTCACGGCCCATGACGCGGCCGATCCCGGTGATGATGCCGGCGGCCGGGATATCGCCGCCATACAGCCCGTGCGCGGCGAGTTGGGACAGCTCCAGGAACGGGGTGCCGGGGTCCAACAGCAGGCGGACGCGGTCCCGGGGCAGCAGCTTGCCCCGGCCGGCGTGGCGGGCGCGTGCAGACTCCCCGCCGCCCAGCCTGATCCGGTCCACGGCGGCGCGCAGTTCCTGCACCAGCGCGGCCATCCGCCCGGCGTTGGCGCGGGCTGCATCGGACCGCTGGTCCAACATGGTTGCGAGGGCAGTCAGGGCCGCGTGCCCGCCTGACATACGGCGGCGGCGCGCCCACGCATCCACCCCTGCTTTTCCGCGTGGTAGCCGGGTGAGCCGGCGCCATGCCCGGCGCGGGCGGCGCGCTTCATGGCGTCATACTCGGCGGCGATGGCCGGGGCTGACCGCAGCAATGCGAAGAAGGCGACCAGCATTCGCACGTCGTCATGCCCGGCAGGGTAGCAGCGCAGCTCGACCTGCCGGTGCCCGGTCAGCGCATCGTCGGCGACATGCAAGGTGCAGGACGGCTCCGGCGCGGCGGCGACGAAGCCGTGCACCATAAGGCGAAGCCCGGCCGCTGCCGCCGGTAGTCCACCCTCCAGTTCCGCGACGAGGTCAATGACCGGAACCGCGTGCAGGTGGGGCACAGACGTGGACCCGACGTGATGCACCGCGAGGCATGGTGGACCAAGGGCGCGGCGCACCCGGGCCATGTCGCGTTCCGCCCGTGACGGCCAGCGTTCGTGCGGCGGGACAGGTTGCAGGATGGCGCCGGTCAACATCCGCCAGGTCTAGCCGCCAAGGCCGCCGGCAAGCAATGCCCGAGCAGCGACCGAGAAGTCGTTGCCACCCATCCCGGCGTCGCACAAACGGGCATAGGCGGCCCGCGCCTGCTCCCCCAGCACCCCGGCGGCGCCGGCTGACTTCGCCGCCTCCATTGCCAGGGTCAGATCCTTCAGCATCAGGGCTGCAGCAAAGCCGGGCTGGTAGTCGCGATTCGCGGGAGAGGCCGGGACCGGGCCAGGCACCGGGCAGTAGCTGGTCAGCGACCAGCATTGTCCCGAGGATTTCGAGCTGATGTCGAACAGCGACTGCGCCGACAGCCCGAGCTTGTCGGCCAGGGCAAAGGCCTCCGACACGCCGAGCATGGTGATGCCGAGGATCAGGTTGTTGCACAGCTTGGCCGCCTGCCCTGCCCCGGCGGGTCCGGCGTGCACGATGGTCTTGCCCATTGCCCCCAGCACGTCCTGCGCCCGCGCGAAGGCGTCGGCCTCGCCGCCCACCATGAAGGTCAGCGTGCCGGCCGATGCGCCTGCCGTGCCACCGGACACCGGCGCGTCCAGCATGGCGCAGCCCTGGGCCGCGGCTGCGTCGGCCACGGCGCGCGCGGTCTCGACATCTATGGTGGAGCAGTCAATCACCAGGGTCCCTGGCGGCAGGTGCGGGAGCAAGCCGTTTGGCCCGGTCAGCACGGCGCGCACGTGCTGACCGGCAGGCAGCATGGTTATCACTACGTCTGCGCCCTTCGCAGCTTCGGCGGCAGTGGCTGCGACTGTGCCTCCTGCCGCATGCAAGGCATCCAGGGCAGTGGGCGACAGGTCGAAGCCCGTCACCCCATGCCCGGCGCGGACCAGGTTGGCGGCCATTGGCCCGCCCATGTTGCCGAGTCCGATGAAGCCGATGCTTGCCATGATCAGCGGAACAGCATGATGGAATTCCCGAGCGTCACCCAAATGCCCCACAGCAGCGGCACTCCGACGCACGACCAGGCTATGATGGCCGGCAAGGTTAGGCCACCCCGCCCGATGCCGGAAGCTCCGCCCTTAGCCATGGCCATGTCCTCGCGTCCAGCAACGGGCATATACCAGCGCGGCGCCACTGGATGAACCAGCATGTTGGCGATTGCGCCGAGGACAAGCAGGCCTGCCAGCATGTAGAGCGTGCGGTCATAGACCAGGTCGGAGGGCACTCCGGCCGCCTTCTGGGCCTCGCGCACCTGGGCAATCAGGATCGGGCCAATGATGCCCGCCGTGGACCAGGCCGTCAGCAGGCGGCCATGGATCGCGCCGACGTATGCAGTGCCGAACATGTCGGCGAGGTAGGCGGGGACTGTCGCGAAGCCGCCGCCATACATGGACAGGATGACGCACATCATGGCCACGAACAGGCCCTTGCTGCCGCTGTGCGCCGCCCAGGGAGCCAAGGCATACAGGGCGATGCCCAAGGCAAAAAAGGTCGCATAGGTCAGCTTGCGCCCGATCCGGTCCGAGAACGAGGCCCAGAAGAAGCGTCCGGCGATGTTGAACAGGGATAGCAGCCCAACAAATCCGGCGGCGACAGACGCCACTGCCTGCCGTTGCTTCCCGTCCAGCGCCGCAAACTCGGTGCCGGGCTGGCCGACTAGCGAGCCGCCGAAAATCTCCTGCAGCATGGGTGACGCGAGGCCGAGCACGCCGATGCCGGCCGATACGTTGAGGCACAGCGCGGCCCAGATCAGCCAGAACTGCGGGGTCTTATGCGCATCGCCCAAGGCCACGTTCCGCGTGGTGACGAGCCGGCTGGTGCTGGAGGGAGGCGCCCAGCCCTCGGGCTGCCAGCCTGCCGGGGGGACCCGGTAGCCAAATGCGCCTGCAAACATGAACACGGCGTAAATTGCGGCCAACGCCAGGAAGCACTGCCAGACGCCAACCGAGGCCGGCGTGCGAAAGGTGGTCATAAGGATATCGGCCAGGGGCGCGCCGATGAGCGCCCCACCGCCGAAGCCCATGATGGCCATGCCGGTCGCCATGCCGCGGCGATCCGGGAACCACTTTATCAGCGTGGACACGGGGGAAATGTAGCCGAGCCCTAGCCCAATGCCGCCGATGACGCCGGAGCCGAGCCAAAGCATCCAGAGTTGGTGCAGGTAGACCCCGGCGGCAGATGCCACAAGCCCGCCGCACCAGCATAGGGCTGCGACGACGCCGGCCCGGCGTGGCCCTGCCCGCTCCAGCCATCCGCCCCAGATCGCCGCCGAGGACCCGAGGAACACGAAGAACAAGGTATACATGACGGTCACGTCGGCGACCCGCCAATCGCATGTCGTCGTGACCAGCCTGTCGAGGGTGCCGTAGCCCGCGGGGCAGGCGACCGAATTGCTGATGCCGAGCACCCGGGTCAGGGGCAGCCAGAACACGGAGAAGCCGTAGGCCATGCCGATGCAAAGGTGGATCGCCAATGCGGCTGGAGGCACCAGCCAGCGGTTGAAGCCCGGCTTGGCCACGGTGCGGCTGCGATCCAGCAAGCTGCCGGATGACGCAGATGCGACTCCGGCAATCAGTTGGTCCATCCCTGATCCCCTGTTCTTCTCGTGGCAGCGGGTCCGCCAGGTATTCCAGCAATCGCCGGGTCTGGCAACAGGCCGTCAGCAACCGGAATGAGCATGGCGGGCGTTGGCACCTGGATGCCTGGACTACGAGGATGTGCTTGGACGTCTGGGAGGTCGCGGACCCATGCTGGCGGGCTACGCCAATCAAGGTGACAGCTAGTCTCGCGGTGAGTGCGGCGAGTGCAGCGGCCGCGAACATTGGGGCCAGCATTTGACGCCGAGCATGATGGCATCTGACGTAGGTTCAACCCGGGCCGGGCTTGTTGAAAAGTGCGAGCCATCGGCAGCTCGGATTTGCGGCTGATCAAGAATGAAGCTGGGTTTGTCTGAGGCGTCGTCGCGACCGACAAGCCCGCATGTGGGAGAGGAACTGCTGGAATGGACCCACATAGCGGCTCGGTTAAGATATAGTGATCACATCGTCAACACCCCTGTCGGGGCTGTGAGCGTGGAGGCTATGGTCTTATAAAGGCGGCTTTACTTGGAAAAGCCGACCGCAGCATGTGCTGCAAAGGATAGAAGTTGTGTTAGCAAGCGTCAACCTTAAGCGACGATATGCAGCAATTCTAAATGCTCCTTCCCGCGACAGGCTCACAGGGCGATCTGGGC
>CAXTDP010000213.1:0-8472 GCA_964242295.1 uncultured Acetobacteraceae bacterium
CCGCCTGGGCAAAGGCGGCGTCGGGGTCGCGCCGGGCCAGCGAGGACAGGCGGGTGCGTATGGCGCCGCGCAATGCGTGAAGCAGCGCGTCGTCCGGCAGGCCGGCAGCAGGGGCAGACTGGAGCAGGACGATCGCCGCAGCTTCTTCATCGGCGGTGGTGGCCGGCACGTCTTTCCGGGCACGCGCCAGGGCGCCCAGGCGCCGTTCCAGGGCCACCTCCTCCAACGAAGGTGCCGCCCCTGCGAGGGCTGTGGTCGGGGTGGCGTCATCCATGCTTCAACGTGGGTCCTTGCCTGACGGGGAACGTGCCTGGCAGTGTCCGGGATCACACGGCGCGGGCGAAGCGGCTGTTCTGCTTTAGGTCCCGCGATTGTGCGGTGCCACGTGTTCCCGAAGGTGCCATGTAGCCTGGCCTAGACTGGCCACAAGCTCGGCCTCATGTTTGGCGAGGCGACCGCCGACCAGAAGGTTATACCTCATGCCCGACCATACCCTGCCCGTCCCGGTTCAGTCCGTCCACATCCCGTTCGACAACAGCTACGCCCGGCTGCCCCCGCAGTTCTATGCCCGCGTTGCGCCGACGCCCGTGGCCGCCCCCAGGCTGATCCGGGTCAACGCGGGCCTGGCGGAGAAGCTTGGCATCAGCCGGGACGAGCTGGCCAGCCCCGAAGGGGTGGCAGTCCTGGCCGGCAACCGCGTGCCGGACGGGGCTGAGCCGGTGGCTATGGCCTATGCCGGGCACCAGTTCGGCGGTTTCTCGCCGCAACTCGGCGACGGCCGCGCCATCCTGCTCGGAGAGGTCGTGGACCCAGACGGTGTCCGGCGGGACATCCAGCTCAAGGGCTCAGGTCCGACGCCGTTCTCCCGCCGGGGCGACGGCCGCGCCGCGTTGGGTCCGGTGCTCCGTGAGTATCTAATCAGCGAGGCGATGGCGGCGCTGGGCCTGCCGACCACCCGTGCCCTGGCCGCGGTAACGACCGGGCAGGCTGTAATGCGCGAAACGCCGCTGCCCGGCGCCGTGCTGACCCGGGTCGCCGCCAGCCACATCCGTGTCGGCACATTCCAGTATTTTGCCGCCCAGGGCGACACGGACGCGCTGCGGCTGCTGGCCGACCACGTCATCGCGCGCCATTATCCCGCTGCCGCGGCGGCCCCGGACCCCTACCGCGCGTTGCTGGACGGGGTGATCGGCCGGCAGGCGGACTTGGTGGCGCAATGGCTGCTGATCGGCTTCATCCACGGCGTAATGAACACCGACAACACCTCTGTTTCAGGTGAGACCATTGACTACGGCCCCTGCGCCTTCATGGACGCCTACGACCCCGCAACGGTATACAGCTCGATTGACCATGCAGGACGCTACGCCTACGGCAACCAGCCGCGCATCATGCAGTGGAACCTGACGCGGCTGGCGGAAGCGATGTTGCCTCTGCTGGGCGCGGACGAGGACGCCGCCATGGCGTCGGCCAAGGAAGGGCTGGCCGCCTTCGGTCCGCGCTTCGAGGCAGCTTATCAAGGAGGCCTGCGCCGCAAGGTCGGACTGTCCACGGAGCACGAGGGCGATGCCGCCCTGCTTCAGGACCTGCTGATGCGGATGGCCGCGAATGGGGCCGACTTCACCCTGACGTTCCGGGGCCTGTGCGCCGCCGCGGTAGGGCCGGAGGGCGATGCTGCCGTGCGCGCCTTGTTCCGGGACGGCAGCGCCTACGACGACTGGGCCGCACGCTGGCGCGAGCGCCTGGCGGCTGACCCAGCCTCGCCGGACGTCCGTGCCGCCGCCATGCGCGCCATCAACCCGGCCATCATCCCGCGCAACCAGCTCGTGGAAGCCGTGATTGAGGCCGCCGTGCAGCGTGGGGACTTCGGCCGCTTCGAGGACTTGTCGGCAGCCCTGGAACACCCCTACGAGGACAGGCCGGGCTTCGAGCGCTACGCCGCGCGGCCCGAGCAGCCCGAGCGCCCCTACCAAACCTTCTGCGGCACCTGATTTATACCCGTCCGGCTTTCAGTCAGCGCAGATGCCGGATCCAAAGAAGATGCGGGTATCCATGGGTCAGGAGGTTTCTCCCCCTCACGGCGGGGAAGGCTTGCCGCCCCGCCTGTGATCCAAGCACCTATTTGGATGATAATGCCGCCGGTCAGCCCAGCATGCGTGGCTTGCCATCCTTGCCTAGCGCCACGTAGGTGAACACTCCTTCAGTAACCTTCTGAGCATCGCTACCCGAGCTGAGCATCGCTACCCGAGCGATCCCGTGTCCAAGTTTCGATCCGCACTGCTATGGACGTGTCGCCGCTATTCCCAAGCGTGCAGTAGCAACTGACTTCATCGCCGACTTCGACAGGTCGTACAACCGACATCGGCTGCATTAGCCCTCAGCTACTTGGCTCCAACTTAGGCCGAAGAACAAGCAGCCCGCGCAACGTGAACCGTCCACGCAAACGACGGAGGATCACCTTGTGCTACCGGTGCTCGACGGAGGGCGTCACCCAGCACTGCCGATGCAGCAGCTTGCGCAACAGGGGCTGGGCCGCCCGCGTGTCGCGGCGGCTCTGCACCAAAATATCCAGCACCGTCCCGGTCTGGTCCACGACACGCCATAACCAACGCTTCACGCCGGCGATCGTCAGCACGACTTCATCAAGGTGTCACTTGTCACTCGCCGTCGGCAGCCTGCGACAGACCTGGTTCGCGAACACCTGGCCGAATTGCAGCGCCCGCTGGCGCACGGTCTCGTGGCTGATCACCATGCCGCACGCGGCCAGCAGCTCGTCCACCATGCGCAAGCTGAGCGGGAAGCGGACGTAGAGCCAGACCGCGTGGCTGATGATCTCGGGCCGGGAAGCGATAGCCGGCGTAGCTGGGAACGGCGGACGTTGTCATTCTGCCCGGCTACCTGGCTCAGTCCCCTCTCACAAGCCGGCTAGTCTCCAAGTTGACGGTGCCAGTGTAAGTCAGCGATGGGTTTCGACGCTGATCAGCGCCAGAACACATTGAAGTCTCGAACTTCCCCTCGGTCCGACATCTGCGCTGCTTAACACCCGAGCATCCCCCGCAGCGTACGGGCGGTGTAGCCGGTGCGGAACCGGCCGCGGCGTTGCAGCTCGGGCACCAGCAGCTCCACGATCGCGGTCAGGTCCTCCATCAAGCAGGCCGTGTGGCCCAGCATGAATCCGCCGCGGCTGCCGGTGGCTTCGAAGGCTTCCTCCAGCCGGTCGGCGGTCTGGGCGGCGGTGCCGGCCAGCATGGTGTTGTGATTGGTGGCATAACGTGCGCCTTCCTCCAGGAACCCGGCGCGCGTCATCTCGGTATCGTAGCCCAGCTCGGCCGCCATCTGGTGCACCACACCGACCGGCGAGGCATGCGCGGCGACGATCTCGGCCTGCAGCTCGCGCAGGGTGAACCGGGCCGGCAGCGTCGCAAAGTCGTAGCCATTGTTGTAGGACAGGTAGGCCCCCACGGCGTCGGGCGGCATGGTCTGCAACTGGCGATCCCTACGGGCCACCGCCTCCCGCTCGGTTGCCGCCACCGCGATCGGGGTCTGCCACAGGATGCCGACCGCGGCGGGGTCGCGGCCTTCCGCCGTCAGGGCCGCGTCCAGCGCACGGCGCTGCGCCGCCTGGGCGGACAGCGCCATCTCCCCGCCGAACACGTGGTCCGCCACCCGGGCCGAGGCCTGGATGCCGCGCGGCGAACCGCCCGCCTGGATCAGCACCGGGCGCCCCTGCGGCGAGGGCGGCGTGTTGAGCGGGCCTTCCACTTGGAAGAAGTGGCCGCGATGGCTGACGCCATGGATTTTGGCCGGGTCCGTCACCCGCCCGGTGGCGGCGTCCCATACCATCGCGTCCGGCTCCGCGCTGTCCCACAGCGCCCGGCACACGTCCACGAACTCCTCCATGCGGTCGTAGCGGGCGCCATGCTCCATCAACTGGTCGAAACCGAAGTTCGCCGCGTCCGATTTTCGGGTGGAGGTCACCAGGTTCATCGCCACCCGGCCGCCGGTGATGTGATCCAGCGAGTTCAGCAGCCGTGCCGTGTAGTACGGGTGCATGAAGGTGGTGGAGTAGGTCAGGCCGAAGCCGATGTGCCGGGTCACGCGGGACATGGCGACCAGCAGCGGGTTGAAGTCCTGGCGCGGCCAGTTGATGCCCCATTCCACGGCGGCGTCGCGTGAGCCGCCATAGGTGTCCGGCACGCCGGTGCCGTCGCCGGAGAAGATCATGTCCAGCAGGCCGCGCTCGGCCAGGCGGGCGATGTCCTCGTACAGCTCCACGTCGGGGAAGCGGCGGCCCGCGAGCGCCGCCGGATCGCGCCAGCGGCCGCCCATGTGGATGTAGGAAACGTCGAGCCCGAGGTGCATGAGCGGCTTGCGCGCGGCCCCGTCTGCCGGGTGCCGCATCAGGCGGGCACGGCCGCGCCGAACCGCGCCAGGCTGAACTCGGGCGCCATGGCGCGGGCCGGGGCCATTGCGGCGGCGGCCACCGCCTCGCCCAGCGCCGGGGAGTGCTTGAAGCCATGGCCGGAGCAGCACGAGGCTGCCAGCACGGTCCCGTCCTCCCGCAGCCGGTCAATGATGAACCCGGCATCGGGCGTCACCGCGTAAAGGCAGGTCGCCGACTTGCTGAGCCGGCGGCTCAGTCCGAGCAGGCGGCCCTCGACGTGGCGGTCGTATAGCGTCCGCACCTCCTCCGCCGGAATGGTGCGGTCCACGCGATCCGGCTCGGTGTGGCCATCATAGCGTTCGCTGCCCACCTTCACGCCGGGTTCGCCGGGCAGGAGCGGGAAGCCATAGAGGTAGTCGGCCTCCGTGGCGCCGTGCATCCAGATGAACACGGGACAGGCGGCCGGGTCATAGAGGCGCGGCTCATCCGGCTCGAACCAGAGCAGGGTCTGGCGGTGGACCCGCACCATGTCGGCCATGATCCCGCCGGCCAGGCCCGGCAACCAGGCGCCGGCAGTCAGCACCACCCGGCCGGCTGCGATGCTGCCCTGGTCCGTCGTCACCAGCACTCCGTCGCCATGCGGGGTGATGGACAGGACCGCCTCGTTCGGCCGTATCGTGGCGCCGTGCATACGGGCCAGGCGGAGCTGGGCGGCGACACCGGCCTCGGGAAAGACGACGCCGGCCGTGGGTTCGAAGAAGCCGCGATCCGCGTCGCGCACCGCGAATTGCGGGAAGCGGCGGCGGATCTCGGCGCTGCCCAGTATTTCGTGCGCGATGGCATGACGGCATGCGATGTCGATCGTGGCGCCCAAGAAACCCGGGCGGCCGTGGCTCGGGGCGCCGTCGCCCTCGCCGATCATCAGCAAGCCGATCTCCCGCAGCAACGTCTCGCCGGTTTCCTGCTCCAGCTCCCGCCAGATCTCGTGCGAGCGGCGCACCAGCGGCACGTAGGCGTCGCCCTCCGCGACGGCAAGCCGCGTCACCCGGCTGCCGCCATGGGTGGAGCCGTGCGCGTGCGGCGGATCGAACCGGTCAATCCCGACGGCGCGCACGCCCTGCAGGGCCAGGCGGTGCAGCGTGGCGCTGCCCACCGCGCCCAGGCCGACGACGACGACGTCCGCGGTGTCCATCAAGCTCCGTCTCCCTCACCGCATGGATTGGTAGGCGCCTCACCGCCGCCCATCACCAACCGCGTCACGAGCAGGGCCGCAAAGCTGGATGCAAGCCCAGTGCACGCGGTTGCCAGCGACCAAATGCCGATGCCTGCCGCCGCCACGCGCTTGGCGCCGAAGCGGTCCACCAGCAAGCCGATGGGAATGAGGAGCAGCGTGTAGGCCCACAGAAAGGAGGAGAACAGGTAGCCCTTGGCCACGGTTGACAACCTGAACTCCTGCGAGATCGGCTCAATGGCAAAGGACAGTGTCGCCTGGTCCACGTAATTGATCAAGGTAAGGCTGAACAGCATCAGCGCGACCCAGCCGCGACGATAGGACAATCCCGTTCCTCTCCCACCCGCAGGCGCTTTCCACCTTGTCACCACCTCGATCGGATGGCCGTGCCATATGCAAAGTCGGCTAGGCAACTGGTCGGGTCAACGCACTTATCGTAGCGCGTAGGCTTGCCGACCAAGCTCCCCAGCGAAGGCTGACAAAGGTAAGCCGAAACCACTCCGTGTGGACGAAGCGCCCGGCTCGCTGAGGCGAAGTAACTCGCGGCAGCACTCCGGGCTGAGATCGTGCCGGCCCAAATGGTCTTGGTGAGTCAGCGCCGCCGCTCGTAGGTGGCGTGCAGGCGACAGAGCCAGACGGTGTAACTGATGATCTCGACCGGCGACAATAGCCGGCGTAGCTGGAAACGGCAGACATTGTGATCCCGTCCGCCTACCTGGCTCAGTTCCATCTCACAAGCCGTCCAGGTGCCAAGTTGACGGTGTTGTCAGGCCGCGATGTCCGACCTTGCGGACGCCGGGTCGCGGAAGCGATTGCGCAGCGCATCCCATTCGTCCGAGCCGAACCGACGGAAGCGGTCATGCACCGTCATCCCGCCCGCGGCGGACGGCGCCCTGTTGGTGGCCTTGAGCGTGCCCAGGGCGCTGTCGCACGCCTCCATAATGGCGCCGAGCAGCAGGCTGGGCAGGATCGCGAGGCGATAGCCCATCGCTTGCGCGTCCGTCAGGCTCAGCTCCGGCGTTTTCCCGGCGCGCACGATGTTCAGCAAACATGGCCCGTTCACACGGCGGGGCACTTCCGCCAGTTCCTGGAGGTTCGGGATTGCCTCCACGAACGCCATGTCCGCGCCCGCTGCCAGGGCGGCGTTGGCGCGCTGCACGGCGTCACCCAGCCCGGACACGGCGCGTGCGTCGGTGCGGGCAATCACCAGGAAGTCGGGATCGATCCGGGCCGCCACAGCCGCGCGGATCTTGGCGATGAACTCGTCCTGCGGCACCAGTTCCTTGCCGTCCAGATGGCCGCAGCGCTTAGGTGAGACTTGATCCTCGATATGCATGCCGGCCAGACCCGCGCGTCCGTATTCCTGTACGGTGCGGGTGACATTCAGCTCGTTGCCATAGCCGGTGTCGGCATCCGCGATCACCGGGACGGAGGCGGTACGCGTGATCACCCGCGCATTGTCCACCATCTCCGACATGGTGAGCAGCCCAAGGTCGGGGTAGCCGAGCGACAACGACGTGCCCGCGCCAGTCATATACAGGCATGTGAATCCCGCCTGCTCGGCCAGCCGGGCGGTGATGCCGTCGTATACGCCGGGCGCGATGACGATAGCTTCCTGGGCCAGGAGGGTCCTCAGCTGCTTGGCTGCGCTCATATCACGTCTCCCTATCGGTCCCATTACGGGGTTCTCGGTGTCTGCCACGATGGCACACCCGGCTTGGCGGGTCGATGCCGGAGGGCCTTGGCACGCACGCGCGGACCGCGCAGGCTGTGCCGCAACAGGGGGAGGGCATCGCGATGGCCGGCCGGACCATGTTCGACAAGATCTGGGACCAGCACATAGTGGCCGATCTGGGCGAGGGCTGGGCGCTGCTGCACATCGACCGGCATTTGCTGCACGACCTCTCGGGCGGGCGGGCGCTTGAGGCGCTCGACGAGCGGGAGCTATCGGTGCGCAACCCCGAACTCGCCTTCGCCACCCCCGACCACGCCGTGTCCAGCGCGCCCGGCCGGACCGCCGCCAGCTACGAGCCCGGCGCGGTGCTGCATCAGGGGCTGCAATCGCGCGCGCGGGCCAACCACATCGCGTTCTTCGACCTGGGTCAGGACGGGCAAGGCATCGTGCACGTCATGGCGCCGGAGCTGGGCATCGTGCTGCCGGGCACCACGTTGATCTGCGGCGACAGCCACACTTGCACCAATGGCGCCGTGGGAGCGCTGGCTTTCGGGGTCGGGTCGTCCGAGCTGACCCATGCCTTGGCCACGCAGACGCTGCGGCAGCGCAAGCCGCGGCGCATGCGGCTGCGCTTCGAGGGCGCGAGCGGCCCGCATGTCGGCCCGAAGGACCTGATCCTGCACGCGATCGGCGTGTTGGGGGCGAAGGCCGGGACGGGTTACGCCGTGGAATACGCCGGGTCCGCGGTGCGTGCGATGACGATCGAGCAGCGCCTGACGTTGTGCAACTTGTCCATCGAGATGGGCGCCAAGATCGGCCAGATCGCGCCGGACGACACCACCTACGCCTACCTCGCCGGACGCCGCTACGCGCCCAAGGGCGCCGCGTTCGACACCGCCGTCGCGGCCTGGCGGCAACTGCCGAGCGATGCCGACGCCGTGTTCGACCGCGAAGCCGTGATCGACGCTGCCACAGTGGCGCCCACCGTCACCTGGGGCACCAGTCCCGAGCATGCGATGGGCGTCGACGGGATGATCCCCGACCCGGAAGCGGCGGCGGACCCGAATGCCAGGGCGGCGCGGCGGGCGGCCCTGGAATACATGGATTTGCGTCCGGGCCAACCCATTGCGGGCACGCCCATCGATTGGGTGTTCATCGGCTCCTGCACCAATGGCCGGTTGTCGG
>CAXTDP010000214.1:0-8451 GCA_964242295.1 uncultured Acetobacteraceae bacterium
CACCAATCCTACAGCATGCATCCGCGTCGCGCTAAGTCCGACAGGCTGCTAGGGATCATTGTCTTAGTTCTTGACCGCCAAAACGCCTTTCGTTAGCGTTTATTGCAGCAATGGCGCCGAGCGACAGCATACCTAACATGAGATCAGGCATTCTGTGCCTTGAGTCTCGTCATGCCCATGCCGCATCCATGTATGATTTATTGGAAGGAGAATAATCATGTCAGCTATAGCACTTGCGCCTCCTATCGGCCCAGTAGCGATCCCAGTCCGTGAAGTCCTGCCTTGGGCGGTGTTCGGTGGTTTGATCCTGATGTTGGCGATCTACTTCGTCGGCGCGGAGCAGGGTGCCACATCGCTTATTGGCGGCATGGGCGTCCACGAGTTCGTACACGATGGACGGCACCTGCTCGGCTTCCCCTGCCACTAAGAAGGAGGTCGCGCGATGACGAGAGATCTGCTGGTTCGTGGGATGCTGATCGGCATGCTGGCCGGGTTGCTGAGCTTTGGCTTCCTGAAAGTCTTCGGCGAGCCGCAGGTCGATCGTGCCATCGCATTCGAGGCCCAAATGGATGAAGCGAGGGCTGAGGCCAAGGTGCAAGCCGACCTTGCCAAGGGTATCGTCACGCCGAAGGAGATACCGGAACCCGAAATATTCAGCCGTTCCATACAAAGCGGCATCGGCCTGTTGACAGGAGTGATTGTCTATAGCGCTGCCTTTGGCGGGCTGTTCGCACTTGAATTCGCGTTCGTCTATGGACGCATGGGCAACCTTGGCGCGCGGCCCACCTCAGCTCTCCTGGCAGGTGCGGCCCTGCTGACGATCTACGTCGTTCCAAACTTGAAATACCCGGCCAGCCCGCCCTCGGTCGGAGAGCCTGAGACGATTCAAATCCGGACGATCCTGTATTTCTCGATGATCGTAATCTCGATTTTGGCGATGGTGGGTTCGGTCATCATGCGCAACCGGCTCGTCCGGCGGCTGGGTCCGTGGGATGCGACAATCATTGCAGGTGCGGCATACTTGTTCGTAGTGGTTGTCCTCGGATTCGCGATGCCGACTGTCAACGAGGTGCCGGAGGGGTTTCCAGCTCTTGTATTGTGGCAATTTAGGCTTTCGTCCATTGGTGCGCAACTGATCTTGTGGACGACGCTTGGCCTCGGTTTCGGCGCATTGACGGCCCGCGCGGAAACCCCTGCGCGGCAACGGGCGCGGGCGGCTTTAGCCTAGACCAAACAGCGATCGCTTTGGAAACGCCCTGCGGGGCGTGGCAAGTCATCGGACTATGACAACCCGTCTGAAACTGGTTTGCCACGCATCCACATCCGCCGTTCGAAGCGGTGGGTTTCCGAACGATGAACCGCTCGACCGCTATGACCAGAAGAGCCTGAACGAGCTGTCGAATACGATCGGGGCGATAGATCGGTGTTGGACCGGGCCGTCGCTGCGTGCCAGGGAAACCGCCAGTGCGTTGCACTCTGGTGCCATCGTTGATACCCGGCTGGACGAGTGCAATTATGGGCGGTGGATCGGCCAGGCATTCGAAGACGTGTATGCCCGCGAACCGGAGGCGATTGCCGATTGGCTGCGTGATCCCGCGGTAGCCCCGCATGGGGGAGAGTCGGTCCTCTCGCTCTTGAAGCGGGTTGCCGGCTGGCTTGACGAGCAGCGCTCAATTGCAGGTCAGATCCTCGTGGTGACGCACGCGTCTGTCATCCGCGCCGCCGTGATCCACGCCATAGAAGCACCGCCGCACTCGTTCTGGCGGATTGATGTATCTCCTCTCTCCGTCACACGCCTCACCAGCGCCGGTCATCACTGGACGCTTGCCGCGCTGGCTACGGTGCGAGACACGCGGCGGTGAGCCTTTGTCCGCGTCCTCGGATGGCCGTCTGACTGGATGATGCTGCGGCTGGATGGGTTCATTGGCATCCAGTTTAGCACATGTGCCGGCGGGCTATGCCGGGCGGCCTTGGACGTGAGGGCAGCTTGTTCAACGACGTGCATCCACGCTTGTGAACAAGCGGCCGACTGGGACCCCGTCGGCATTGCGTCCACCGCATTGATCGGATGCGGGAAGCGCCGCAAAGTGGGATGCGCGGTTGCAGCGATTGCGGGCGGAGGCTCAGACCGCTGGCGAGACCGATCCGCGGTTCCAGGCCACGGCTGCTACCAGGCGCTTCGTGTTCATTGATGGTCAACCTGCGGAGGTTCCGGGCCGGCCGGTCAGCCTGCCGCCATGAAGGCCTTGGCTGCCTCGGCATAGTCGGGATGCCAGCGCGACAAGGGTGGGCGGTTCTCGACGATGTCGCCGGCGGCCCACAGGATGCGGCGTTCGTCCAGCGGGCGCGGCACGTCGTTGTCCGGGCACAGGATGTAGAAGTCGCCGGCGTCGAGGCGCTCCAGCATGAAGTCCGCGACCTGCTCCGGCGTCCAGGCGGCGTCCGGCTTCTCGGTGCGGCCCTTGGCCGTCAGCGGCGTGAAGACGAAGCCGGGGATCAGCAGGTGGGCGCTGACTTGGCAGCCCGGCGTGCTGCGGAGTTCATGCTGCAGGGCCTCGGTGAACGCCTTCACGCCGGCCTTGGCCACGTTGTAGGCGGGGTCGCCGGGCGGGGTGGTGATGCCCTGCTTCGAGCCGGTGTTGATGATGAGGCCTGGACGTTGCCGGGCGATCATGGCCGGTCCGAAGGTGCGGGCGCCGTGGATGATGCCCCAAAGGTTGGTGGCGATCACGCGCTCCCAGGCTTCGGCGGGGCCGAACACGGCGCTGCCGGGCTGGATGCCGGCGTTGTTCATCAGCACGTCGGTGCCGCCGAAGCGGTCGCGGACGGATGATGCCAGGTGGGCGACGGCGTCGGCGCGGCTAACGTCGGTGGAGGCTGCCATGATGTCGGCGGCTCCGCCGGGCGCTGCGGCGGCCAGGGTGTCGGCGGCGTTGGCGAGGCGTTCGCCGCCCAGGTCGGCAATGCAGACGCGCAGGCCCATGCGGGCGAAGCACATCGCCGTGGCGAGGCCGATGCCGGATGCGCCGCCGGTGATGACGGCGACGGCGCCGGGCGTGAGGGCGGGGTGGGCCATGCGGGTTCCTCCTGGTGTCCAGGCATTGTAAGGCGTTGCTGGGGGTCCGCCAGGGTCTGGCCTGCCGGGCCGTTCTCCCAACACGTTTCAGGAGGCTTTATGGACTTTACCGGCAAGCGCGTCATCGTCATGGGCGGCAGCCGCGGCATTGGCCGCTCCATTGCGCTGGGCTTTGCGGCGGCTGGGGCGGGGGTTTCGATCTGCGCGCGGGGCGCCGGGCCGCTTGAGGCGGCGCAACGGGAGATCGCGGCGCTGGGCGTCGCCGCCCACAGCGCGCCGGTGGATTTGACCGACGCGGAGGCCATCGCGCGCTACGTGCCGGAAGCTGCGGCGGCGCTGAGTGGGCTGGACGTGCTGGTGAACAATGCGTCCGGCTTCGGGCAGACGGATGACGAGGCGGGGTGGGCAGCGTCCCTGGCGGTGGACGTGATGGCGGTCGTGCGCGGCAGCCATGCGGCGGTCTCGCTGCTGGGGGCGGGTGGGAGCATCATCAACATCGCCTCGATCTCGGCGTTGCGGGCCACGTCGCGCTCGGCCCCGTATGGGGCGGTGAAGGCGGCGGTGATGCACTATACCGCCAGCCAGGCGAAGATGCTGGCCGGGCGCGGCATCCGGGTGAACTGCGTAGCCCCTGGCTCGGTCGAGTTCCCTGGCGGGACCTGGGAGCAGCGGCGGACGGAGAACCCGGCGCTGTATAACTCGACGCTGGCGCAAATCCCGTTCGGGCGGATGGGCAAGCCGGAGGAGATCGCCAGCGTCGTGCTGTTCCTGGCCTCGCCGGGGGCGAGCTGGGTGACGGGGCAGAGCATCGTGGTGGATGGCGGGCAGCTTATCGGGCCGTAACCGGGGGCGGCGCGACGTGGGATGCGAAGGGTGGGGGTGCGGCGGGTGACAGCGCCGCCCGGCGCCGTGGCACAAAGGCGCGGACTAAGCAGGCTTGCGCGGCCTGTCACACAGGGGGCCTGCGGCCGTGCCAGGGATCGTGTTCCAGGCCGCGCAAGCCTGCTTAGCTGTTTATCTGGACGCAAAGGTCCAGAGGTTTGCTTGGGGGAAGGCGTGGGATGACAGGTTCGGAGTGGACGGTTGTGCTGGAGGCCGACCCTGATCCGTCGCTCCGGGCGAAGATCCTGGAGCCGTTGTCTGCGCATAACGACGCAGCCGCCGGGCCGGGCGGTTGGGCAACGCTTGCCGTGACCGTCCGGGATGCGGCGGGCGAGGTCGTTGGCGGCCTGTGGGGGCGGACGGGATATGGGTTCGTGTTCGTGGAGCTGCTGGCGCTTGGCCCGGCCCGGGGCGGAGGGCTGGGGCGCGAGGTGATGGCCTTGGCGGAGGCGGAGGCCCGGCGCCGCGGGCTGGTGGGGATGTGGCTGGACACCTGGACGTTCCAGGCGCCTGGCTTTTACCAGAAGCTTGGCTTTACGGAGTGCGGGCGGATCACGGAGTATCCGCCGGGGCATGACCGGATTTTTTATGTGAAGCGGTTTGCGTGAACCTGGGTGAAGCGGTTCAGGTGAGCCGGGCCTTGGTGGCCGTGTCCAAACGGCGGCGCAGCGGTAATTGTCGAGTGAAGCCTTGGCGGTGGTCGTGGCGGCAACGGGGGTTGTGATGGCCGGTGCTGCGAGCTGTGCCATCGCGTCCGCCGGCGTGCCATGCCATCGAAGGCGGGGACGGAGATGCGGCGGCCCATCGTGTCGGGACTCAATGCGCCACGCGGCGGAACAGCACGCCCTTAACCCGGCCGCTTGACACGGCCAAGCCTTCGACCCCGCCGGTCCGGCCGCGCAGCACGCTTGCGTCCAGCCAGGACGGGAACAGGATGTCGGGCACGTGGATGCGGATCACGTCGCCCTCGATTGCCTCGATCCGCCAGGGGCCGCCGGACACCACGGGGCCGCGGGCGGTGACTTGCAGGCCCGCCTCGCCCCCGGTCAGGGTCCATGTCGCGGCGATTTCGTCGCTGCGGTAGGCGCCGGCAAGACCGTCCGGCAGGGCGGGGCCGTCTGGGACGCGGTGGTAGGTTGCGGTGTGGCCGGCGTCCATTTCCACTTGCAGCGTGCCGGTGTCCTTGGCCCGCAGCGCGAAGGGGGTCATGCCGCGGATGGTGCCGAGGCGGCCGTCCGGCTGCACCGAGGGAGCGAACGACAGGCCGTAGGTGGTGAAGGCCGTGTTGCCGTCCTCGGTGACCGTGATGTCCAGGGTCGCGCCGGTGTCGCGGTCCAGCCAGCGGCCGGCTAGGGGCGCCGTGTCGGCGGCGGCGGGATTGGCGGGCGCCGGGGCGGAGCTGGGGCGTCCGTCTAGGATGAGGTCGAAGACTTGGTGCGCCAGCAGGCTGGTGTCGGTGTCTCCGCGGTTGCTGATGGCGATCACGGCCAGGTCCTGGCCTGGGACGCGGAGGAACTCGGTGCGGTAGCCGGGCCATAGGCCGCCGTGACCTACGGTGGGGATGCCGCGGTAGTCGCGGACGACTTGGCCTTGGGCGTAGAAGCTGGGGTGGCCGTTGGTGAAGGGGGTTTCCTGCGCCAGCGCTGCCGCGAGGGCTGGGGTGGCGTCGAGCCAGCGGTTCCAGAGCGCCAGGTCCTCGACGCAGGAGACCAGGCCGCCCTCGCCGTGCAGGGGGAAGGCGTGGGGGGCGCGGACCCAGGCGCCGTCGCGTTGCAGGTAGCCGGTGGGGAGGCCGGGGACGACGGCGCCGACCTGCTCGACCAAGCGGCTGCGGGTCATGCCGGCGGGGGTCAGCAGGCGGCGGTCGAGCACGGCGGCCAGCGGCTCGTTGGAGAGGCGCTCGACGATGCGGCCCAGCAGCAGGAAGTTGGAGTTGCTGTAGAGGAAGCGGCTGCCGGGGGTGAAGTTGAGGGTGCGCTGGCGGAGGATGCCGTCCATCAGCTCGTCTGGGCGGACGGGCTGGCCCAGGTCGGCGCCGCCCATGCGCTGGATGCCGAGCATGTCGCGGATGCCGCTGGTGTTGCGCATGAGGTGGGCGACGGTGACGGGGGCGCCCATGTCCGGCAGCTCCGGGAGGTGGAGGCGGGCGTCGTCGTCCAGGCGCAGGCGGCCTTCGTCGGCGAGCATCAGGATGGCGGCGCAGGTGAACTGCTTGGTGACGGAGGCGACGCGGAAAGTGGTTTCGGGTCCTATGGGCACGCCTAGCTCCAGGCTGGCTAGGCCGGCGGAGCGGTGGATGGTGAGCGCGCCGTCCTGCACGACGCCGACCGTGGCGCCGGGTCCGTTGTCGAAGCGTTCGAGCAGGCGGGTGATGCCGCGGGTCAGGGCCAGGGTGGCTAGGGGGGTCATGGCTCGCTGCTCCAGGATTCGGCGCCTTGAGAGAAGGGTTGGCCGCGTCCGTCTGGCTCGAAGCCGCGCAGCCAGGTCGGCAGGGCCTGGGGGATGACGGTGATGAACAGGGGCAGGGCGGGCAGGCGCTCGGCGTAGATGCGCTGCATGGTGGCCCAGGCGGCGTGGCGCCGGGTTGGGTCCAGCTCGGTTTCGGCGGCGGCGCTGGCGGCGTCGAACTGGGAGTCGCTGAAGCCGGTAAAGTTGGCGCCGCTCCAGTTGTTGGCTTCGGACGGGACCATTGCGGAGCCGAGAGTGAGGCTGGGGCTTTCGCCGATGTTGCTGGTCCAGGTGTACATCACCAGGCCGGGGAAGGCGCGATGCTTGGTGGTCTGGCCGAACAGGGTGCGCGATGGCTCGGTGCGTAGGGTGACCTCGACGCCGACGGCCTTCCAGGCGTCTTGCAGGACGGCTTGCAGCAGCTCGTTGACGCGGAAGCCGGCGGCGGCGAGGAACTCCACGCTCAGGCGTTGGCCGGCGGGGTTGCGGCGGATGCCGTCGGGGCCGGGGATCCAGCCGGCTTCGTCGAGCAGGCGGCGGGCTGCGGCGGGGTCGTAGGGGACGAGGGGGATGCTGGGGTCGAAGTCGGGGTTGTTCTGGCTGACGAAGCTGGTGGCCAGGGCGACCTTGCCGCCGTAGAGGCGTTCGTTGATGGCCTGGCGGTTGATCGCCAGCAGCAGGGCGCGGCGGACCCGGGCGTCGGCCAGGACCGGGTTGGTGCCGCTGGCGTCTATGTGGGAGTAGGTCAGGCTAGGGGCGTAGGAGTAGGTGAAGCGGCTGGGCTGCTGCTTTTGCAGCGCCAGCGCCTGATCGAGGGTCAGGTTGTGGTCTATGTCCACGTCGCCGGACAGCAGGTTGGCCTGCAGGGCGGCGGTGTCGGCGACCAGGCGCATCTGGACGGTCTTGAAGCCCGGCGGCTGCCCGGTCCAGTGCGGGTTGGCGGCCAGGGTGATGGTGGCGCCGGACTGGTAGGCGCTGACGGTGAAGGGGCCGTTCCATAGGCCGGGGTTGACCGGATTGCGGTTGTATTCGGTGGTGTTGATGTAGTCGCCCGGGGCCTTGGCGCGGTCGTAGATGGGGCCCTCGATGTGCTCGGGCAGGAGCTGGTCCCATTGGGCGTAAGAGACGACGGGGCGGTCCAGGTGGAGGACGGCGGTGTGGTCGTCCACCACGTCCACCGAGGTGGCACGGGTCCAGGAATTTGTGTTGCTGAAGCCGGCGTTGGGGTCGCGGCCTACGCGCCAGGTGAAAGCGATGTCGCGGGCGGTTACTGGCTCGCCGTCGCCCCATTGAAGGCCGGGGCGGAGTTTTAGGGTTACGGCGAGGCCGTTGCCTTCCTTGCGGGCCAGGCCGTTTTCGAGCGTGGGGACCTCGGTGCAGAGCAGGCAGATCAGGCGGTTGCCGGGGCCGTAGGTGGTGACGGTGCGGGTGGCGAAGCCGAGCACGTAGGTCTTGATGAGCAGGGGGTCTATCGAGGGGTGCAGGCTGGACGGGAACTCGGCGATGCCGATGGTCAGGGTGTCGCGGGCCTGCGCGCCGGAGATGGGGAGCAGGGCGGCGGCGAGGAGGAAGGCTAGGCGGCGAGTCATGGGTGGGTGCTCCGGTTCAGCCAGGGGGGCCAGCATGGGGGCTGGCGGAGCCGTTGGGAACAGCTTGCGGCTTGGGGTGGGGCTGCCGCCCTGGGGGGTGCAGGGGAGTTCCGCGGGTGGAGCGGGTTGGGGGCTGCGGGGCTGTCCATGGGTGGGACGGCCGTTGCAGGTGTTGTGGCATGGCTTGCAGGGATGGGGTCGAAGCAGGCTGGCGCGGCCAGGCGCGCGCGCCGGTGCTGGCGGGGCCGGGGCGTGCGAGGCTGGTTGGCCTTCGGTTGTGCGCGGGATGAGTGGGGGTTGGTTAGCCGCCGGGCGGCGGACGCCATCGGGCGTCGGTGCGGGTGGCTTGGCGCAGGACGAAGGCGACGGCTTCGGCCGGGTCTTCTGGCAGGGTGTGGCCGGGGCGGACGAGTGCTCGGGCGGGTGCGACGGGGTGGCCGGGGTCGGGGGGACCGG
>CAXTDP010000215.1:0-8434 GCA_964242295.1 uncultured Acetobacteraceae bacterium
CACGTGCTCTGCCCCGACGTCGGCGGCGGCTTCGGCATGAAGAACGTCGTGCATCCCGAGCACGTCGCGCTGTTGTGGGCGGCGCGGCGCCTGCGCCAGCCGGTGCGCTGGATCGCCGAGCGGACCGAGGACTTCCTGTCCGGCGCGCACGGGCGCGACAACCTGACGCGGGCGCGGCTGGCGCTGGACACTGGCGGGCGTTTCCTGGCGCTGCATGTCGAGACGACGGGCAACCTGGGCGCCTACGTGTCCGCCCTGGGACCCGGCGCGCACACGGCGTCGCCAGCGACGGCAATGGGCGGGCTGTATGCGGTGCCTGCCGTGTACATGGACGTGCGCGGCGCCTTCACCAACACCGTCCCGCTGGACGCCTACCGCGGCGCCGGCAAGCCGGAGGCCAACTATATCATCGAGCGCTTGGCGGACCTTGCTGCCCACAAGATGGGCCGGGACCGCGTGGCGTTGCGTGAGGCCAACCTGATCCGTGCCTTCCCCCACACCAGCGCGCTGGGCATCACGATGGACACCGGAACGTTCGGTGACAACCTGGCTGCGGTGATGCTGGCCGCAGACGGCGCCGGCTTCCCCTCGCGCCGTGCCGAGGCTGCCCGGCGCGGGCGATGGCTGGGCCAGGGGATCGCCTGCTTCCTGGAAACCTCCCGCGGCAGGCCCGGGGAGGATGGCGGCGTCCGGTTCCTGGGAGATGGTACGGTGGAGCTGCTGTCGGGCACCCAATCCAACGGCCAGGGGCACGAGACCAGCTTTGCCCAGTTCGCCGCGGCCCGGCTGGGCCTGCCGATGGAGGCGTTCCGGCTGGTGCAGGGGGACAGCCGCCGGGTCGGGTTCGGCGGCGGCCATGGCGGCGCGCGCTCACTGCCGATGGCCGGCACCGCGCTGGTGATGGCGTTGGATGCCGCACTGGCCAAGGCCCATGCGGAGGCCGCGCACCTGCTGCAATCCGGCCCGACGTCGGTCAGCTTCGCGGATGGAGCGTTCCATACGGCTGACGGCGCCAGCGTTGGGCTGCTGGAACTGCTGCGCACCCTGCCCGCCGGCACGCTGGACGCGGACGCCCACAACCCCAACGACGCCTTCGTGTTCCCGAACGGCGCGCACGTGGCGGAGGTGGAGGTTGATCCGGAGACCGGCGCGGTGTCGCTGCTGCGCTACGTCGCGGTGGACGACTACGGCGTGCTGGTCAATCCGCTGCTGACGGAGGGCCAGGTCCAAGGCGGCCTGGCGCAGGGGATCGGACAGGCGTTGATGGAGGGCGTGCACTACGACCCCGGCGGCGGCCAGTTGCTCACCGCCTCGTTCCAGGACTACTGCCTGCCGCGGGCGGCCGACCTGCCGGCGCTAGAGGTGCGGTTCAACGAGCACCCGACCGCGCGCAACCCGCTGGGCGCCAAGGGATCGGGCCAGGCCGGCGCCATCGGCGCGCCGCAGACGGTCATGTCAGCCATCGCCGATGCGATCGGCATCCCGCACCTGGACATGCCGGCGACGCCAGAACGGGTATGGCGGGCGTGCCAGGCACGGACCGGTCGAGAAGGGCCGCCTGCTCCCTCTCCCTCTGGGAAAGGGTCGGGGTGAGGGGGTCTTTGCCGCCGACGCAAAAAGCGCCGCTGCCGAAGCGCCTCGGCCCCACCTTGAGCGAGGACGGTGCTTGCCCACCCCCTCACCCCAACCCTCTCCCGGAGGGAGTAGGGAGTAGCAGGCACAGTCCTCCATGAGTGGCAACTACTCTGCCGCATGCGGACCGACGCCGAACCTGAACCAAGGACTTCATGATGCAGCCATCCTACGACGTGGTGATCATCGGCGGCGGTGTGATCGGCAGCTCCGTCGCCTATCATCTGTCCGCCGACCCCGCCTCTACCGGCCGCATCGCGGTCATCGAGCGCGATCCCACCTACGCCGCGTCCTCCTCTTCGCTGTCCACCAGCGCCATCCGGCAGCAGTTCGCCACGCCCGCGAACATACGCATGTCGGAGTACAGCATCGGCTTCCTCCGCCAGGTGCGCGAGATGCTGGGCGTCGAGGGCTACGACGCCGACATCGGCCTGCGCGAACCCGGCTACCTCATCCTCGGCGGACCCTCGGACATCCCGGCCTTCCAAGCCCGGAACGCGACCCAGCGGGCCTGCGGCACGAAAACCGAGCTGATAACCCCGGAGGAGGCGCACCACCGCCATCCCTGGCTGCGGACGGACGACCTCGGCATCGTCTCATATGGGCCGGAGAAGGAGGGCTGGTTCGACGGTCCGGCGCTGCTACAGGCTTTCAAGCGCAAGGCACGGTCGCAGGGGGTAGACTACATCGCCGGCACCGTAACGGGGCTGGAGATGGCGGGCGCCGGCCGGATCGGCGCCGTGCTGCTGGCAGATGGCAGCCGCCTTGCCGCCGGAACCGTGGTCAACGCCGCAGGCTCCTGGAGCGGGCAGGTCGGGCGCATGGCCGGACTGGACGTGCCGGTAGTGCCGCTGAAACGCTGCGTGTTCGTGTTCGACAGCCCGGAGAAGCTGCCGGACGGTCCCTTCATCTTCGACACGTCGGGCTTCATCTTCCGGCCGGAGGGGCACCTCTACATCTGCGGCACCACGCCGAAGGCGGAGAACGAGCACGACGACTTCGGCATGGAGGTGGACCATGCGCTGTTCGACGAGGTGATCTGGCCGGCGCTCGCACATCGCATTCCGGGCTTCGAGCAGTTGCGGTTGCTGCGCGCCTGGGCCGGGCTGTATGAGCACAACCTGTTCGACCACAGCGCCATCATCGGGCGGCATCCGGACGTTCCCAACATGGTGCTGGCCTGCGGCTTCAGCGGCCACGGCATGATGCACTCGCCAGCCGCCGGCGCGGGGACGAGCGAGCTGATCCTTTATGGGGAGTCGCGGTCGGTGGACATCAGGCCGTTCGCGTTCGAGAGGATCGCGGCCAACCAGCCGATTGCCGAGCACGTTTACTGAAGGTTGGCATCACTCGTTGCGGTAGGTGGTCCGCAGCGTGCCGACGCCTTCAATCGTCACTTCGACCGTGTTGCTCGGCTCCCGCATGACGCCGACACCCAGGGAAGTGCCGCAGCAGATGACGTCGCCAGGGACCAGCGTCATGTCGCGCGACAGCAGGCTGACCAGCGTGGCGGGCGGGAACACCATGTCGGACACCGGGTAGTTCTGCCGCTCCGCCCCGTTCAGCACGGTTCGGATGGTCAGCGTCGCCGGGTCAAGCCCGGTGGCGATCACCGGGCCGCATGGGCTGAAGCCGTCGAAGCTCTTGGCGCGGGTCCACTGCGGGAAGCTCGGGTCGCGTTGCAGGATGTCTATGGCGGTGATGTCGTTCACGCAGGTGAAGCCGAAGATGGCGTCACGGGCCTCGGTCTCCGACACGTTGCGGCAGGTCTTGCCGATGACGACGCCCAGCTCGCCCTCGAACACCACCTTTCCGTCGTAGCCCGTGGGGCGATGCACCGTGGCGTCCGGGTCGGCGTAGGACGAGGCGGCCTTGATGAAGAACAGCGGCTCCGCCGGCTGCGACAAACCCTGCTTCGCCGCCATCGCATGGAAGTTGTTCCACAGCGCGACCATCTTGGACGGCACGGCCGGGGCCAGCAGCCGGACCTGATCCAGGGCCACCGTCTCGCCGGTCGGCTCCGGGGCGTCGAACATGCTGCCCCCGTGCACCGCGATCATGCCATCCGTCAGGGTGCCGAACCCGGCGGCGCCGTCCCGCTCGAACCGCAGCCAGTGCGCCATTCTAGATCAGCCCGGCGATGCGCGCCCGCTGCGTCACCAGCGTCAGCACCACGTCGAGCGTCGGCGTCGGCAGGCCGGTCAACTGCCCCAACTCCTGCACCACGCCGACCAGGGCGCCAATTTCCATCGCCCGCCCGCGCTCCAGGTCCTGCAGCATGGAGGTCTTGTGGGCGCCGACCGCGCCGGCGCCGTTGATCCGCCGCTCCACGTCCACGCGGAAGCGTATGCCCAGATGCTCGGCGATGGCCTGGCCCTCCAGCATCATGGCCTTGGCGACGGCGCGGGTGCCGGGGTCCTCGGTGATCACGTCCAGCGTCGCGTGGGTCAGGGCGCTGATCGGGTTGAAGCACAGGTTGCCCCACAGCTTCAGCCAGATCTCGTCGCGGATGCGGTCCAGCACCGGCGCGCGCAGGCCGGCTTGCTCCATCGCTTCGCTGAGCGCCTGCACCCGTTCGGTCTTCTCGCCGCTGGGCTCGCCGAGCGGGAACTTGTCGCCGTAGATGTGCTGGATGATGCCGGGCTCCACCATCTCCGTCGCGGGATACACGACGCAGCCGATGGCGCGCTCCGGCCGCAGGCCGCTCCACTGCTTGCCGCCGGGGTCCACCGATTCCAGCCGCGTGCCGGCCAGTTCGCCGCCGTGCTGGTGGAAATACCAGTAGGGGACGCCGTTGACCGCGGTGACGACGCTGGTGCGGTTGCTGATCAGCGGCTGCATCGCGTCTACGACGCCGGGGATCGAGTGCGCCTTCAGGGCGACGAAGATGTAGTCCTGCGGGCCGAGTTCCGCCGGGTCGTCGGTGGCGTTCACCTTGACGACCTTCTCCTCGCCGCCGATGCGGAGCTTCAGGCCGTTCTCGCGCATCGCCTTGAGATGGGGGCCGCGGGCGACCAGGCTCACGTCCGCTCCGGCGCTGGCGAGCTGGGCGCCGACATAGCCGCCGATGGCTCCGGCGCCGTAGATGCAAATCTTCATTGGATGGTTCCCCGAGTCCGCATCTTGGGTGCGTTTGGTTTCAATTCCGTTGGCTGGCCAGTCGTTGCGCTGCGTCACTCTTCCGAGGGCATATGCCACGGCGGCGGCCCGGTGCGAAGCGCTACGCCGGGGATGGCGTCGCGCGGGCCTGGCGCACCGCCGTGCCGCCAGGTCCGCGCGGCGCCGCTGCGTATGCCTATTCGGCGGCCGCCTTCATCACCGTCCCGACTGCCCCCGACGCCTCGATCTCGGCGATGCGGCGAGGGTCAAGCTTGAGCACATCGCGCAGGATTTCGCCGGTGTGCTCGCCCAGCAGCGGCGAGCGGACCACGTCCGTCGGGCTGTCGGACAGCTTGATCGGGTTGCCGACGGTCAGGTAGTTGCCCCGCGTCGGGTGCTCCACGTCCACGATGGTGCCGGTCGCGCGCAGCGACTGGTCCTCGGCGATCTCCTTCATGGACAGGATGGGGCCGCAGGGGATGTCGTGCTCGTTCAGGATGTTCATCGCCTCGAACTTGGTCTTGGTCTTGGTCCACTGCTCGATGGCGGCGAACACCTCGACCAGGCGCGGCAGCCGGGCGACGGGCTTGGCGTAGTCGGGGTCGGTGATCCACTCGTCCTTGCCAATGACCTGGCAGATTTTCGCCCATACCGGGGCCTGGGCGATGAAGTACAGGTAGGCATTCGGGTCGGTTTCCCAGCCCTTGCACTTCACGATGGAGCCGGGCTGGCCGCCGCCCGACGCGTTGGCCGCGCGCGGCACGCTGTCGCCGAACTGGCCGTAGGGGTATTGCGGGTATTCCTTCAACGGCCCGTGCGCCAGGCGCTGCTGGTCGCGCAGCTTGACCCGGCACAGGTTCAGCACGCCATCCTGCATCGCCGCCAGCACCTTTTGCCCGCGCCCGCTGGTGTTGCGCTGATACAAGGCCGAGACGATGCCGAGCGCCAGGTGCAGCCCGGTGCCGCTGTCGCCGATCTGTGCGCCCGTCACCAGCGGCGGGCCGTCGTCGAAGCCGGTGGTGGACGCGGCGCCGCCGGCACACTGCGCGACGTTCTCATACACCTTACAGTCCTCGTAGGGGCCGGGTCCGAAACCCTTGACCGAGGCCAGGATCATCCGCGGGTTGAGTTCCTGGATGCGCTCCCAGGTAAAGCCCATGCGGTCCAGGGCGCCGGGCGCGAAGTTCTCGACCAGGACGTCGCACTCGCGGATCAGGCCCTCGATGACCGACTTGCCTTCCTTCGCCTTGCTGTCAATGGTGATGGAGCGCTTGTTGTGGTTCAGCATGGTGAAGTACAGGCTGTCCACGTCGGGGATGTCGCGCAACTGGCCGCGGGTGATGTCGCCCTCGCCGGGGCGTTCGACCTTGATGACGTCGGCGCCGAGCCAGGCGAGCAACTGGGTGCAGGTCGGGCCGGATTGGACGTGGGTGAAGTCCAGGATACGCACGCCTGACAGTGCTTTGGTCATCGCAATTTCCCCGAAACTCTTACTTTGATTGAGAGAACTCCTGGCCAGGCAGGCTGACCGCGGCCCCTACTTATACAGCGTCTGCGCATCCGTGCCAGGCGCTCGCACCTGGCACAGGCGCGGGGACGCTTGGGTCCGCCTGCCCGGTTCCGGCGGCCAAGCAACGACTGGCGCGCGACCCTGGCCGGCTGTAGGCGTTGCATCGCCTGGCGCCTGCGACCCGCGGATGGACGAGCTGCTGCGCCAGGGCCGGCAACTCCTGGACCTGGCGGCACGGACGCCAGCCTACCGCGAGGTCGTGGCGATCATGCAGCGGGACCGCCCGCACATCGCGCTCTGCAACCCGACCTGGCTGTGGGCTGCCAACGACCGGATCGAGGGCTGCGTGCCGCAGCCGGACGGGCTGATCCGGCTGGGCGGCATACGGCTGCGCCCGTGGTTCAGCTGGCGCCACAACGTTCTTGACAGGCCTGCGCCCGGCCCTTGACATGTCCGGCAGCACGCGAGGGAGCAGACGGGATGACGATGTCCTTTGAACAGGCGGGTCCAACGCTGGCGGCCCGCGTGACCGGGGTGGACGCCACCCGGCCGCTAAGTGCGGAGCAGGTCCGGGAGATCGAGGCCGGGATGGACCGCTTCGCCGTGCTGGTGTTCCCCAGGCAGGCGCTGACCGATGAGCAGCAGGTCGCCTTCACCGAGAACTTTGGCGCGCTGGAGGCTACCGGCGGCGGCAATGTCACCCCAAAGGACCAGCGACGGCTGGATGCCAAGCTGGCCGACGTGTCCAACCTGGATCAGCACGGCAAGCCCCTGGCCCGGGACGACCGGCGGCGGATGTTCAACCTGGGCAACCAGCTCTGGCACTCCGACAGCTCGTTCCGTGCGGTTCCGGCCAAGTACTCGATCCTGTCCGGCCGGGCGGTCGCGACCGTGGGCGGCAACACCGAGTTCGCCGACATGCGCGCGGCCTATGACGCTCTGGACGACCGGACCAAGGCGGAGGTCGAGGACCTAGTGTGCGAGCACTCGCTGATGTACTCGCGCGGCTCGCTCGGCTTCGACGACCTGACGCCAGAGGAACGGGCGGCCTTCGCGCCGGTGCGGCAGCGCCTGGTGCGCCGCCATCCCGTGACGGGGCGGCGGTCGCTGTTCCTGTCGTCCCACATCGGCGGGATCATCGGCTGGCCGGTGCCGGAGGCTCGGGCCTTCCTGCGCGACCTCGCGGAGCACGCGACCGACTGGCGCTTCGTTTATGTCCACAAGTGGCAGCAGCATGACCTAGTGATGTGGGACAACCGGCAGACGATGCATCGCGTACGCCGGTTCGATGAAAGCCAGGTGCGGGACATGCGGCGCACGACGGTGGCGGGGGACGCCCCGACGGTGCAGGCCCAAGCGGCCTAGGAGGCGGCCTGGGTGGCTGACGCCCCCGCCTGCTTCTTGCACCAGCGCGCCACCTCCGCATGGGTCGCGAACCAGCAGCCGCCGCGGGCTTTGGCGTGGGCGATCAGCCGCTCCAGCACCGGCAGCCGCGAACGGTGGCCGGAGACGTGCGGGTGCAGGGTCAGCAGGAACAGCCCGCCCTCCTCCCACGCGCCGTCGAACTCGGCGGTGAAGATTTCCAAGACCGAACTCGGCGGCGTGTAGGGCCGCAGGGCGCTGAACCGGACGAAGTTGTAGTAAACGGCGTCGTCCCTGATCCACTCCGGCGGCAGCTCCACCACCCCGGTCGGCTCGTTGTCCGCCACCAGCTCGTACGGGTCGTCGTCGGCCATCAGCGAGCTGTCATATAGCAGGCCCAGCTCGCGGATGATGGACATGGTGTCCACCGAGAAGTCCCAGCTTGCCGTGCGCATCCCGACCGGGCGGACGCCGGCGAGGCTCTCCAGGGTGTCGGCGGCTCGGAAGGTCAGGTCGCGCTCGACGCCAGGCGGCAGGGTGGTGTTGGCCTCGTGTATCCAGGAATGGATGCCGATCTCGTGCCCTTCCGCCGCCACGCCGCGCACCTCGTCCGGATACAGCAAGGCTGACACGGCGGGGTAGAAGAAGCTGGCGGGGATGGCCTCACGCTGCAGCAGGCGGCGGATGCGGGGCAAGGCCTGGCGGTTGCCGTATTGGCCCTGGCTGATCCGCATGGGGCTTTCATCGGCGTCGCGCAACGGGATGGTGTCGTGGTCGGCGTCGAACGAGATGGCGACGGCGCAGCGTGCGCCGCCGGGCCAGGCCGCGGGG
>CAXTDP010000216.1:0-8392 GCA_964242295.1 uncultured Acetobacteraceae bacterium
ACCGCACGCGTCCTCGCCCAAGCCAGAGCAGGAAGACCCTGAAAGGGGTGACGCTAAGGATGCTTCTCCAGCCGTTCAGGCAAGCAAAGGTCCGAGCTACCAGCTGCCTGTGTTTGTCCTGGCAATGATATCCTGGTCCAAGGCGAGTAGGTGTGGATCGACCTGCAACTATGCCTCCGCCGTTATACGCTGCAGGTTGTTGCTTCGGTTCGTGAAATCCGTTGCACGATGGGGTCACGACTGGCGCCAATTGCGATCCCTGCGTTCTGCTGGTTAACTGATTAAACTCAAGATGTTGGATGCAAAACTGGCCGGGGTCACAGGCAAGCGCCAATTCACATGACATGTGCTGCTCCTCATCCTCGCCACGCTCAGGACGAACTATTTGCATGCATCACCCCCGTCCTGGCACACTTCTTGGTAGGCTTTCTTGGTAAGTCCTCCTTGGGGTAGGTCCCCGGGTCGTTCATTCCATCTAAGAGGGAGCCGGTCATGGTAGGCTTCATCCTCCGCCGCCTCGGGCAGAGCCTGGTGCTGCTATTGCTCGTCTCGATGATTGGCTTCGCGTTACTGCACTTGGCGCCGGGCGGCCCCTTGGCGCAGTTCGCTCTCACGCCGGGCATGTCGCAGGAATCGATGGCGCTGATCGCGCATCAGATGGGGCTCGACCAGCCCTTGCCGGTGCAATACGTCAACTGGCTGCTGCACCTGCTCGGCGGCGACTGGGGCCGTTCCTATCGCGACAGCCAACCAGTGCTGTGGGTGATCGCCTCGCATCTGGGCGCCACGCTGGAGCTGATGGCCAGCTCGACCCTGCTCGCGGTCATCCTCGGCACCTGGGTCGGCGTGCTGGGCGCCATCCGCCGCTACTCCCTGGCCGACTACGCCGCCACCGTCGGTGCGATGGTGGCGCTGTCCATCCCAACCTTCTGGTTCGGGCTCGTCATGATCTACGTGTTCTCCGTCCGCCTCGCCTGGCTCCCGGCCGGCAACATCGCCACCGTCGGCGACGGCTCCCTGCTCGACTACGCCCGCCACCTCATCGAGCCCTGCCTCGTCCTCGCCCTCGTCACGGTGGCGGTCTGGAGCCGCTACATGCGCTCCTCCATGCTGGAGGTGGTGAACCAGGACTACGTCCGCACCGCGCGCGCCAAAGGCATGCGCCGGATGCAGGTGCTGCTGCATCACAGCCTGCGCAACGCCCTTCTGCCGATGATTACCGTGTTCGGCCTCCAGGTCCCCACCCTGCTCAGCGGCGCGCTCGTCACCGAAACCGTCTTCACCTGGCCCGGCATGGGCCGCCTCTTCCTCGACTCGCTCGGCTACCGCGACTACCCGGTCGTCATGGGCCTGCTCATGTTTTCCGCCGTCCTCGTCCTGCTCGGCAGCCTGCTTGCCGATCTCCTGTATGTCGCCGCCGACCCCAGGGTGCGCCTGACATGAGTATCGCGCTCGCCGCCCCCGCGCTTACGAAGCTGCGCCGCATCGGCGCGGCGGCCCGCTTCCTGCGTCACCGCCTCGCGGTCGCCGGCGTCGCCACCGTGCTCATGCTGGTCCTCGCCTGCACCTTCGGCCCGATGCTCACCACCTGGGGGCCGCTCACGATCGACCTGCGCCATCGATTCCAGGCGCCGTTCGCCGGGCCGCATCCGCTGGGCAGCGACCAACTGGGACGCGACATGCTGGTCCGGCTGCTGATGGCGGGGCGCATCTCGCTCACAGTCGGGTTCGTCGCCATGGGCATCAGCACGTCGGTCGGCGTCGCGGTTGGTCTGCTCGCCGGGTTCTACCGCGGCTGGATCGGCACATCGCTCATGCGCCTCGTCGATGCAGTGCTGTGCTTTCCCTCGATCTTCCTGCTCCTCACCCTCGCCGCGCTGATCAGCCCGAGCCTGCTCACCATCACCCTCATCATCGCACTCACGGCCTGGATGGAGGTCGCCCGCGTGGTGCAGGGGCAGGTGATCGCGCTGCGCGAGCGCGACTTTGCCGTCGCCGCGGAAGCAATCGGCGCCAGCGACGGATACATCATGATGCGCGAGCTGCTGCCCAACATCATGGCGCCCATCATCGTGGCGGCAACGCTGAACGTCGCACGGGCGATCCTGGCGGAAAGCTATATCAGCTATCTCGGCTACGGCATCCAGCCGCCCACCGCGAGCTGGGGCAACATGCTCAACAACGCCCAGGAATACCTCGAAACCGCGCCCTGGCTCGCCCTACTGCCCGGCGCCGTCATCACCCTCGCCGTCACCAGCTTCAACTTCATCGGCGACGGCCTGCGCGACGCGCTCGACCCCCGCGGCGACCGGTCCGCATGACCCTGCTCTCGGTCGAGAACCTGACCGTCCGCTTCGGCGGCGTCCCCGCGGTGGAGGATGTCTCCTTCGCCCTTGCCGAAGGCGAGACCCTCGCGATCGTCGGCGAGTCCGGCTCCGGCAAGAGCGTCACCGCCATGGCGCTCATGCAACTGCTCGACCACCGCTCCGCCCGCGTCTCCGGCCGCGCCCTGCTCGACAACCATGACCTGCTCGCTTTGCCGGAGCGCGCCATGGCCGACCTTCGCGGCCAGGCCATCGGCATGATCTTCCAGGAGCCGATGACATCACTCAACCCGGTCCACACCATCGGCGACCAGATCGCCGAGACCCTGATCCGCCACGAACGCCTTTCCCGCCACGCCGCTGCCGCCCGCGCCGTCGTGCTGCTCGAACAGCTCGGCATTCCCGAACCCGCCCGCCGCGCCCGCGCCTACCCGCACGAGCTCTCGGGCGGGATGCGGCAGCGCGCCATGATCGCCACCGCGCTCGCCTGCGGCCCGCGCATCCTCATTGCCGACGAACCCACCACTGCGCTCGACGTCACCATCCAGGCGCAAATCCTGGACCTGCTGCGGCGGCTGCAGCAGGATACCGGCATGTCGATGATCTTCATCACCCACAACCTCGGCGTGGTGGCGGAGATCGCCGACCGCGTCGTGGTGATGTATGCCGGCGAGGTGGTGGAGGACGCGCCCGTCGCCGCCCTCCTCGGCCGCCCCATGATGCCCTACACCGCCGGGCTGATGCGCTCCGTGCCCCGGCTTGATGCGGTGCTCGATGCGCATGAGAGCCGCCGCCTCGTCGCGATCCCCGGCGCCGTGCCGGACCCGCGCCACCGCCCGGCCGCGTGCCGCTTCCAGCCTCGCTGCGCCCATGCCCGCCCCGACCCGTGCGGCCTCGCGCGGCCCATGCTGGAGGCCACGGCCCCCGGGCATCACGTCCGCTGTGCCCGCTGGCCGGACATCGCCGCATGACGGAGGCCCTGGTCGAGCTGCGCGAAATCTCGAAATGGTATCCGCTGCCGCGCCGTCCGTTCCGCCCGCGTGAGCACATCCGAGCGCTGGAAGGCGTGTCGTTCGACATCCGCCGCGGCGAGGTGCTCGGCTTGGTCGGCGAGTCTGGCTCCGGCAAGACCACGGTCGGCCGCACCTTGCTGCGCCTGACCGAGCCGACCCGGGGAACAATCCGGTTCGCCGGGCAAGACATCACCCACCTCACGCGCAGCCAGCTGCGCCCGGTGCGGCGGCGGATGCAGCTGGTGTTCCAGGACCCCTACGGCTCGCTCAATCCGCGCCATAGCGTGGAGCGGGTGCTGTCCACACCGCTTCTGGTCCACGAGCCCACGCTCTCCGCCCGCGAGCGCCGTGCCCGAGTGGAAGCGGCGCTCGACCTGGTCGGCCTGTTCCCGGCCGCCGCCGACCGCTACCCGCACGAATTCTCCGGCGGCCAGCGCCAGCGCATCGGCATCGCCCGCGCGCTGATTGCCGGCCCGGACCTGCTGGTAGCCGACGAGCCGGTCTCCGCGCTCGACGTTTCGGTGCAGGCGCAGGTGGTGAACCTCCTGCTCGACCTGCGGCAGCGGCTCGGCCTGACCGTGCTGTTCGTGGCGCACGACCTGGCGGTAGTGGGCATCATCTCCGACCGGGTCGCGGTGATGTACCTGGGCCGCGTCATGGAACTGGCCGAGACCAGGGCGCTGTTCACCGGGCCACGCCACCCCTACACGGAGGCGCTGTTCTCCGCCGTGCCAACGATCGACGCGGCGGCCCGGCAGAAGCGCATCCTGCTCCGTGGCGACATCCCGAGCCCGGTGTCCCTGCCGTCCGGCTGCGTGTTCCGCACCCGCTGCCCCTACGCCCAGCCGCGCTGCGCCGAGGCGGTGCCGCCGCTCCAGGAGGTGGCGCCCGGGCATTGGAAGGCCTGCGTCCGCGACGACCTCAGCCTGGCGGCGCCCGTGGCGGCCCGCATCGTTCAGCCTGCATTATAGGAGCACCGATTGGGACCGCAGATCGACGCCTTCGAGCCTGACGAGCGCCAGCCGGCCCGCACGGGCGTCGTGGTGATCGGGGGCGGCATCATCGGCATCTCGACCGCGCTCGCCTTGGCCCAGGCTGGCGTCGCGGTGACGCTGTGCGAGAAGGGCGAGCTGGTCGGCGAGCAGTCCAGCCGCAACTGGGGCTGGGTGCGCAAGACCGGGCGCGACCAGCGCGAAATCCCGCTGATCATCGAGGCGCTCCGCCTGTGGGGCGACATGAACCGCGTCACCGGGGCCGAGACCGGGTTCCGCCCCTGCGGCGTGCTGTATGCCAGCGACGACGAGGACGGCCACGCCAAGCACGAGGAGTGGCTGGACAAGGCGCGGCCCTACCAAATGAGCTCCCACCTAGTGGAAGGGGAGGCGCTCGACGCGCTGATGCCCGGCGCCACCCGCAAGTATCGCTCCGGGCTCTACACCCCCGATGACGGCCGCGCCGAACCGCAGAAGGCCGGGCCGGCCATCGCCCGGGCCGCGCAACGCGAGGGCGCCGTGATCCTCACCCGCTGCGCTGTGCGCGGGCTCGACATCAAGGCGGGCCGGGTCGCCGGCGTCGTCACGGAGCATGGCCGCATCGCCTGCGACGCCGTGGTGCTCGCGGGCGGCGCCTGGTCCCGCCTGTTCTGCGGCAGCCTGGGCTTGCGGCTGCCGCAGCTCAAGGTGCGGTCCTCCGTGCTGCGCACGGCGCCGGTCGAAGGCGCCCCGGACGTCTCGGCCTGGACCAATCAGTTCGCCTACCGCAAGCGGCTCGACGGCGGCTACACCATCGCCAACGGCTCCTCCAACGTGGTGCCGATCGTCCCCGACACGTTCCGCTTCCTGCCGGAGTTCATACCCGCCATCCGCGCCACCCGCCGCGCCCTGCGGCCCCGTCTGGACGAGCGCTTCATGGCCGAGGCGCGAACCCCCAAGCGCTGGGCGCTCGATGCCAAGAGCCCGTTCGAGGATGCCCGCATGCTCGACCCCAAGCCGACCTCCAGCATCAACACCGCCGCCGTGAACGCGCTGCAGACTGCCTTCCCCGCCTTCCGCGGCATGAAGGTCGTGCAGGAATGGGCCGGATTGATCGACGTGACCCCCGACGCCGTCCCGGTCATCAGCACCATCGACGCCGTGCCCGGCCTGGTCGTCGCGACCGGGTTCTCCGGCCACGGCTTCGGCATCGGCCCGGCTGCCGGCCGCCTGGCCGCCGACCTCGCGACCGGCGCGCCGCCTCTGGTGGACCCGCACGCCTTCCGCTTCTCCCGCTTCACCGACGGCTCGCCCATCGTTGTCGAGGCGCCAGCCTAAATTAATCCTTCGATCCACAGGAGCCAGCCATGACCGAGCCTTACCCCCTCCGCCGCCGCTCTCTCCTGCTCGGCGCCGGCGCCCTCCCGCTCCTCGGCGCTGCCGCCCGGGCCCAGTCCAAACCGAAGCCCTCCGGCCAAGTCGTCATCGGCATCTCCCAGGAGCCGACGGTGTTCAATCCGCTGCTGCCACATATCGAGGTGGATGACGGCATCTACATGTCGTTGTTCAGCCCGCTCTGGGCCGTCGATCCCCAAGGCAACTTCCTGCCCCGCCTGGCCACGGAAATCCCGAGCATCGACAATGGCGGCGTCTCCGCCGACGGCCTACACTGGCGCATCAAGCTGCGCGACGGCGTGACCTGGCACGACGGCAAGCCGTTCACCGCGGACGACGTCAAGTTCACCTTCGACCTGATCAACGACCCCAATTTCCCCGCCGGCAGCCGCAACGGCTTCGACCGCCTGCGCGACATCACCGTCGTATCGCCCTCCGAGATCGCCTGGAGCTTGGACGCGCCGTTCTCGCCCTTCGCCTCCATCCTGGCCTGGACCTGGATCGTCCCGAAACACCTGCTGCAGGGTCAAGCTGATCCGCACAGCTCCCCATTCCTGCGCGCGCCCGTCGGCACCGGCCCGTTCAAGTGGAGCGACCGCGTCCCCGGCGACCATATCACCCTGGCCGCTAACGAATCGTATTTCGGTGAAGGCCCCTTCCTCGAGCGCGTCGTTTACAAGTACGTGCCCGATCTCACCGTGCTCTACACCCAGTTCCGCACCGGCGACATCGACTACATCAGCCTGCAAGGCATCGCCGCCGACCACTACCAGGAAGCCAAGTCGCTGCCCAACCGCGTTATCGTCACCAACCCAGCCGCCAGCATCGAAAACTTCTACTTCAACCTCGGCCTGCCGCAATTTCAGGACCCGGCAGTCCGCCAGGCGTTGTATATGAGCCTCGACAAAAAGAGCATTATTGACGACCTCTATTACGGCGTCCCTCGCCCAACCGAGTCCTATCTGCCGCCGTCATCTTGGGCTTTCGACTCTGCCCTGCCGAAGCAGGTTTTCGACCCGGATCATGCGCGCGCGATGCTCGACGCCGCCGGGTGGAAACTAGGCGCTGGCGGCATTCGCGAGAAGAACGGCGTGAAGCTGCAATTCACCAACTCCACCACGGCCGGCAATCACCTGCGTGAGCAGGCGCAGCAGCTCCTGCAGCAGAACTGGCAGGACCTGGGCGTGGCCATGACGATCAAGAACCTGCCGGCTGCGGTGATGTGGGGCGATTACTGGATCCAGTCGCATTTCGAGACCGCGATCGTCGGCAACAACTTCATGACCGGGCCCGATCCGTCGGCACCGGACTATTTCAGCAGCAAGGCCATTGCGGCCCAGGGTGGCGCCGGCTTCAACACGATGCAGTATGCCGACCCCAAGCTGGACGCGCTGCTGCAGGAGGGCGCGACCACGCTGGACCGCGGCAAGCGGGTGGAGGCCTACAAGGGCATCCAGGCCCTGCTGCGCACCAACCTGCCGTTCCTGCCGATCTTCGAATACGTGACGATCGAGGGCACCAAGGCCGGTTTGTCCGGCTACCAGGCCAACGCCAACGTCCGCATCAACGGATGGAACGTCAACACTTGGAAATGGACGTAGAGCATCACCCGATCAACTTGGCTCGCCCGATCGGGGCAAGATGCTCGCACACTGGTCTTGACCCGACAGTTGCGTCACGAGCCGCCACTTCAACGATTTGGACCATGGCAAGGATCCGAGCGTGATCCTTACACACAGCGACCGGTTCCGGAGGAGGCGTCCAAGATCACACTTCTTCGGGCTCAAGTCAGCGGTTGTGCCGATCAATCGGAGAAGTAAGCTTCGAGCGGATAGAACTGCTTCACAAAGGCCGTTTTGATGACGCCATCGCCTCCCTGGTCGAGACCTGCAAGCTGAACGGCGTCGAGCTGCAGGCCTACTTCACCGATCTGCTGACCCGCCTGGTGAACGGCTGGCCACAGGCGCGCGTCGACGAACTCATGCCCTGGCACTGGGCCGCCCCGAAACCCGGCTGCGCATCGGGCCTCACGGGCCGGGGTTGATGGAGGGCCACCGCATGTCTCGCACGAGCACCCACGTCTTACGCGTCCAGCTTCGGCCCAGGGTCCACCGCGACATCGAGATCCCAAGCGAGAAGTCCCTCTACGACCTTGCCGCAGCCATCGTGCGGGCCTTCGACTTCGACCTCGACCATGCCTTCGGCTTCTTCAGCGAGCTGGGCCTCCACGTCTTTGACTCCGCCGTGCGCTACGAACTCTTCGCCGACCTAGAAGGCGGCGCCGAGTCCGGCAGCGTCAAGCGGACCAAGGTGGCTCAGGCGTTCCCCGCCGTGGGCGCCGAGATGCAGTTCCTCTTCGACTACGGCGACGACTGGCGCTTTCGGGTCAAGGTGATCGGGCTGGGGGAGAAGACCCCAAAAACGCGCTATCCGAAGCTGCTCAAGGCCGTGGGCAAAGCCCCGCCGCAATACCCGCTTGAGGACGAAGACGAGGAGTGACGGCCGGTTTCAAGGATCCTGGCGTATCGCTTGCGACCTACTTCACCGACCTGCCGACCCGTCTGGTGAGTGGCTTGCCGCAGGCCGGCATCGACGAACTCATGCCCTTGGGACCGTCGCAAGTTTGGGGGTGCGGCGGCCAACTGGCTATTTTCGCGTTTGTTCTCTGGCCGAGGGTGGATGCGTGGCT
>CAXTDP010000217.1:0-8387 GCA_964242295.1 uncultured Acetobacteraceae bacterium
GTTCCTCCGTCCCAGGCGAACTTGTTCACATGAGTTCACAAAGTGGAAAGCAGCCTCAATCCTCAGGCGACAGGAACGGCTGGCTATGAGCTGCCCGGTTCCGAGCCTTCTACAGCAGCGTTGAACCTCCGGACGGAACAGGCCTACATGTCTTACGAACGGTATGACGGGAGCTACATATGACCACGGTGACGATCCGCAAGCAGGGCAACTCGATCGGGGTCAGCTTCCCGGCCGAGACGCGCATCCGCATGGGCTTCGAGGTCGGCCAGGACCTGACTCTGGTGGAACTCGCCGACGGCGTGAAGCTGGTGAAGCGCAACCTGGTGCTCGAGCGGCAGATGCAGCTGGCGCGCGAGGTGCTGCGCGAGCAGGCCGACACCTTGCAGGAACTCGCCAAGCGGTGACGGCGCCGGAGTTCCTGGAGCGCGACGTCGTGCTGTTCCTGCACGACCAGGCGCTGCGGGAGTATGGCGGCATCCACGGCGTGAAGGACGAGGGCCTGCTGGACAGCGCGCTTGGCCGGCCGGTGAACAAGCTCGCCTATGCCGACCCGCCGGGGCCTGACCTGTTCGACCTGGCGGCGGCCTACGCCTTTGGCCTGGCCAGCAACCACGCGTTCAACGACGGCAACAAGCGCACGGCCTGGGGCTGCTGTGTGCTGTTCCTGAAGGCGAATGGACGCAGCGTGCGGGTCGTGACGCCGGATGCGGTCGAGCAGGTGATCGCCCTGGTCGAGCGGCGTGTTGACGAAGCGGCCTTCGCAGGCTGGCTCCGGGCCACAGCGCTCTAGCGGCCTGGTCGCTGCAAGCGGGTTGGCAGCAGCAGCGTCTTGCCCGGAAGACCCAAAGATCAGACGCAGCCCTGCCGAGGCTGTCTCCGTCCGCGCGTCATCGAACGATCAGCAAGTCAGCCGTGGCTGTCGTGCCGTCCAGCCGCTCGGTGTTGGTGAAGACCATGTTGCCATCGGACGCGAGAAGAAAACCTCGGCACGAGGTGGCAAGCCGGTCGATGTGGACAAGGGCGCTGCCGGGAGCGTCGGCATCGAGCTGCAGGTGCAGGTTGATGGCCCGGGCACCGCCACGGCTATTGGCGTGGCCAGCGTCGGCCAAGCGACAAAACACCTGCTCTGCTGCGTCGTATGCGGACGGGATGACATGCAGGTCTGCGACGCCGCCTGGGGGCCAGCAGGCGAGATGGTCGGCCAGATCAACACAGATCAGACGGCCCACGCGCGGGAGCATCGCCGCCCGCAGAGGAAAGTGGTGCAAGTGGTCGCCTCCAGCCGCCATGCCCGCATGGACAACGAAGGCGCCGAGGTCGCGCACTGCACGCACCAGCACGAGCAGCGTCGGTGTGGAGCTGCCATCGACGGTGACGACCACGGCAGTACGGCAGCCGCGCTCGCAGCGGCGCTCCCGCAAGGCGGCCACCAGCCCGAGAGCAGCCGCAAGGTCAGCGTGGCTGGCATCCGGCATCACAGCCACCGTCGCCAAGGGCGCGTTCGGGAGTGGCCCGTATTCGAAGAACGCCCGTGCCGCCCCGGCAATGTCGTGCTGGCTCTCGGCGCAGGGGGCGGGCAAGCGCCAGTGGCCCGCAGGCTCGCCATGCGCCCTCGCCAGGTCCTCCGGCTGCGGTTCTAGCCCGGAGAACCATCCGGAGCGCGCCACCCGGTTCACCCACCCGGCGCCGCTGACGCCGATGCCGAACACGAGACACGCCACGCCGAGCACAGGGCCAGGCACGATCAAGCCTGGAGACGCCTCTGCCCGGTGAGCTGGCCAATACTCCGATCGGGTGGAAATCCAGGAGATGCTCGTGGCCACAGTGTCTGCCTTTGCCTCGGCAGGGCAGGGGCCTGCGGGACCGATTGGCGAGGTGGCGTCGAGCCCGTACCAAGGCCCAACTGCGATGGTCATGTCCATGTCAGCGCGCTGGGATCGCCGATGTCTGGCGTCCCCTTTCGTCGTAGACGTAGACGAATGCGCCGCGGCGAACGCTCACCGTTGCACCGGTATAGCCCTTCAGGCCGTCCTCGGGACCGTTGCCGGCCGGCACTGCCGTCATCTGCCGGCCCTTATCGTCATAGACATAAACGAAGGCTCCACGTTGCACTGCGCTGCCGATCGCCATCGATGCTCTCCCGTCCAAGATGCTGGTGCAGGGAAGAGAGCGACAGGTGTGCGACAAAGCCGGACGTGGCTGGGCCATGGACAGCACGGCGGCCGATTGCGGAGTGGGCAGTTGGCCGACACAACTGGTGGCAACCGCCGGGACCCCCGCATGGCAAACCTCCACCTCACCAAGTCGCGCACCATCGCCGGGCTGCAATGCCTGCGCCGGCTTTGGCTGCTGGTTCATGAGCCACTGGACTACGAGGAGTCCGACGCCGGCTCGCCGCTCGCCATGGGTTACGAGATCGGCCGGCATGCACACAAGCTATTCCCCGGCGGCGTGCTGGTGGCCGAGGAACCCTGGCAGCACGCGCAGGCCGTCGCGCGCACGGCGGCGCTGATGGCCGATGCGGCGGTGCCGGCGGTGTTCGAGGCGGCGTTCGTCCATGACGACATCCGCATCCGGGTGGACGTGATGGAACGCACCCGGGACGGCTGGGGGCTGCGGGAGGTCAAGAGCAGCACGGGCGTCAAGGCCCATCACCTCGACGACGTGGCCCTGCAGCGGCACGTGCTGGCCGGCGCCGGCGTGCCGGTCACCTCGGCCGAGGTGCTGCACGTCAACACCGGCTACCTGCGCGGCCCGGGCGAAGTAGACTGGCCGGCGTTCTTCACCCGGGTGGACGTGGCCGGCGCCATCAAGGCCAGGCAAGACGACCTGCTGCCGCGGCTGCCGCCGATGCGCACGTGCCTGCAGGGGGACAGCCCGCCCCTGGTCGAGCCGGGCGGCCACTGCCACACGCCGTATGGGTGCGAGTTCTGGGAGCGCTGCACAGCGGACAAGCCGGACGACTGGATCACCCGCCTGCCGCGCCTCACGCCCGCCCGCAGGCAGGAGCTGGAGGCGCTCGGCATCCACGCGATCTCCGCCATCCCGGCCGGCTTCCCGCTCACCTCCAAGCAGGCCATCATCCGCGACGCGACGGCAAGCGGGCAGCCCTATGTGGCGCCTGGTCTGGCAGGGCTGCTGCGCCGGTTCAGCCCGCCAGCCTGCTACCTGGACTTCGAGGCGATGATGCCGCCGGTGCCACTCTACGAGGGCACGCGGCCCTACCAGACCCTGCCGTTCCAGTGGTCGCTGCACACCGCGGCGGCCGACGGCACCCTGACGCACGCTGCCTTCCTCGCCAGCGGCACTGACGACCCGCGGCGGGCGTTCGCCGAGACGCTGATCGCTGCCCTTGGCGGCTCCGGGCTGCCGATCGTCGTCTACTCCGCCTACGAGCAGACCCAGTTGCGGGAGCTTGCGCGACAGATGCCGGACTTGGCTCCCGCCTTGGAGGCAATCATCGGCCGCCTGGCCGATCTGCTGCCGGTCGTGCGCAGCGCCGTCTACCTACCGGAGTTCGGGTTCAGCAACTCGATCAAGGCCGTGGCGCCGGCGCTGGCGCCGGGCTTCGGCTACGACGACCTCCCCGGCATCGCCGACGGCGCCGCCGCTGCCGCCGGCTTTCTCCAGCTCGCGTCCGGAGGTCTGTCCCCCTCGGCACGGGCGTCGGTGAGGACGGAACTGCTCGCCTACTGCGAGCGCGACACCATGGCGATGGTCGAGGTCCACCGCGCCCTGGTCCAGCTGTCCAGCTTGCAAGCCGATCCCGGGTAGCGTCGAAGACTGGACGGGCCACTACGTCCGCATCTGACGCACTCGCATGCCATCCCACTCTTGCATGAACGGAACTGAGGTGCAGCACATGGCCAGCAAGGCTTCGCGGACCTTTGACGGCCAGCCCACCACCGTCGGTGGCCCAGCCGTCCCAAATGCATCCCAATCAGGATTGGCACGCCGCGGTTGGCGTGGACGCCGGGACGGAGCGGCTTCCATCCATGCGGTATAAACCGTCGCAGCGCTTGTTGCGCCTGGCTCTCTTGTTGGCTGCAACGCGCATCGGCCTCACCCTGGACGAGATGGCGAAGGAGTTGGAGGTGGACCGGCGCACGGTCGAACGGCTGCGCGACTCCCTCGCTGAACTGTTTCCGAAGCTCGAAAGTCGAGACGATGACGCCCGGGTGCGCCGATGGCGGCTGCCCGGCAGCGCGCTTGCCGGGATGGCCGAGCCGCGGGCCGAGGCGGTGGCCACCGTGGAGGCAGTTGCGCGCGAGTGCGCCGCCCACGGCGAGACGGACCGCGCCGGGCTGCTGCGCGAGGCCGCGACCACCCTGCGCGCCCTGATGCGGCCGGCGGCGCTACTGCGGGCCGAGCCGGACATCGCCGCCCTGATGGAGGGCGAGGGCATCGCCATGCGCCCGGGTCCGCGTCCGAAGCTTGATCCCACCCTGGTGCCCACCCTGCGCCGGGCCATCCTCGGCGTGCAGCTTGTGGCAGTGCGTTACGCCCGGGATGCGGACGAGGCGTCTGTCACCCGAATCCTATGCCCCTACGGCACCCTCTACGGCGGCAACGGCCGGGCGTGGCTGGTCGGGCACGTGGAGGACCTGCCCGACATGCGGCTGTGGCGGCTCGACCGCATCGCCTCACTGGACCTGCTCGACCGGTCCTTCACCCGGCGCGCGGACTTCGACCTCGCCGCCTACGCGACGCAGTCCTTCGGTGTGTTCCAGGAAGAGCGGGTCGACGTCGTGCTGCGCGTCGCGCCGGAGGCGGCCGGCGAGGCCAAGTGCTGGCTGTTCCATCCCTCGCAGACGCTGGAGCCGGAGCCGGACGGGGCACTGCTGGTGCGTTTCCGCGCGGGCGGGGTGCAGGAGATGTGCTGGCACCTGTTCACCTGGGGAACCACGGTGACCGTGGTCGCACCGGACGACCTGCGCCTCAGCATGGCCGAGATGGCCGCCGCCGCCGCGGACCACCATGGCGGGGCGACCGGCGACCGGCACCACCATGGCCCACCCGAGGCGTGACACATCGAGAGGGGACGACGATGAATACCTCCAGCCCAGCCAACGAATGGTCGGACGAACTCAAGGAGCAGACGCGAGGCGCGCTTGAGGGCCGCGGCACCTTTGTCTCGCATGACGGCCGGCTTTGCCTCAAGCACATCACCTCCGGGTTTGGCACCATCGCGCAGGAACACCTGTGGGGCGGCATGCTGAAAGTGGTTGACCGGCGGACCGGGGCAGAAACCTACTACGCGAACGCGGACGAGCTGATCGCGGCCGGCTGGGTCATCGATTGAACGAGTGCCCGCAGCCATCCTGGCGGACCTTGCTGCCGTGGCCCGTCACGGTGATCGACTTCGAGGCGAGTTCGCTCGATCAAGACAGCTACCCCATCGAGGTCGGCATCGCCTGCTGGCCTGCACCGGACGAGCCGGTCCTCGGCTGGTCGACACTGATCCGCCCTGCCGGGGTCTGGACTCGGCAGGGCCATTGGAGCCCGGCGTCCGCCAAGGCGCACGGCATCCGCGGCAGCGACCTCGTCACTAGCGGGCACGCACCCGAACGGGTGGCGACGGTGCTGAACATGGCACTCGGACCTGGAGGGGTCGCATGGTGCGACAGCGCTGACTACGACGCACACTGGACCACCACCCTGTTCAAGGCGGCGAACATCAGGCCAACCTTCACCCTGGGCGACTGGGACCGGCTGGCGGCCATTCTGGGTCCAGCAGCGCGTGAGCGCGCCTTGGATTGGATCCAGCGGGCGCAGGCGCGGCACCGGGCGCGCGATGACGCCGAGCAGCTTCTGCTTGCCCTGGCCCATGCTGTTGGAGCTGAGGTCGGGCCTGTTCAGGATCTGGACCAGCGTATGCCAGTGCTGGCTTCAATGGCCAGTTCGCACGACGACGCTGGGCAGCATGGAGGATCGGCGTGAACAGCGGCGAGGAAGCCAAAATGGACAGCGACCCCCTGGATGCCGCTGATAGGCCCACCGTGGGCATTGTCTGGGGCGTACGGGACGGAGCTGGACCATTGCTGCTTGTCACCGACCGCACCCCGCTGGCCGAGGCCGAGCCTTATGGCGACTTCCTGACCCATCCAGGCGGGCATCACGACGTATGGGAAGGATGGCGCCGGCTCGGACCTGCGGGCCTCGCACAGCGGAGGCTGCCATCCTTGATCGCCTGGCACGAATACGAGCACTTCCCGCGCGGGCGCGTCGTGTTCGACACCACCACGCGCCGCTTCACCCTCTACGCAGATCGGAAGCTGCAAACGCCCAGAGTGCTTCGTGAGGTGCTGCGCGTCTTTGGCCTCGATCCCGCGCGGTGCGCTGTCCGCACTGACCCGCACTATCGGACACCTGTGAATTAGCACCATTTCGGGACCTGTCACCTCGTGCTTCCTCAGAACACGTGACCACCCACTTTTCAGGTTACAGCCTGATCCGCTCCACCTCGCTAATGCTGACCTCCTCCTGCCGCCGGTCGTAGAGCTGGGTCGTGCGCGTGCTGGCGTGGTTGGCCATCGCGGCGGCGTTCTCCAGCGTGCCGCCGGCTTTCAGGTAGGCGGTGATCCCCGTCGCCCGGAAGCTGTGGTTGCCCACGCGGGTTTCGATGCCGGCCGCCGCCGCCCGGCGCCGGATCATGGCGTAGGCGTTGGCCTGGGGCAGGGGGGTGCGGGTCAGCCTCGCCGTGCCACGGCCGACCGTGCGGAACAGCGGCCCCTTGCTGTCACTGGCGATCCCGGCCCCGTCCAGGTAGGCGTGCAGGTACTCCTCCAGGCTGTGATGGCACGGCATGGCGTGTGCCTTGCCACCTTTCGCCTGCAGCCGAACCCACAGCCGCCGCCCTTGGGTGAACACGTCCTCGACCGTCATGCCCAGTGCCGCACCGATCCGGGCGAAGCTGTAGATCATGAGGCCGATCAGCGCCCGGTCGCGCAGCCCGATGGGCGTGGTCGCATCGATGGCGTCCAGTAGCGTCCGCGCCTCGGCCGGCTCCAGCACGGGGGTGCGGCCGACCTTGACCACGTGCTGCGGCCCGCGCACGGACGCGGCCGGGTTGGTGGGCAGCACTCCGCCGGTGACCAGCCAATCGAACAGGTGGCGCAGGGCAGCGAGCCTCAGCTTGGCCGTGGGCGCCGCCTTGGTGCGGGCCTGCAACTCGATCCAGGCCGCGACGTGCAGCGGCTGCACGGCTACGACTGACGCCACCTCGTGATCCTCGCACCAGGCCAGGAAGTCGGCCACGGCGCGGGCGTAGGCGCGGCGGGTGTGTGGATTGCGGATGGCGGCGGCGAAGAACTCGAGATAGCGCCGAGCTGCGGCCTCGCCTTCGGTCATTACCACCATTGGCAAAGCGATGGCGCCGGGATGGGCAGGAGCTCGGGCCTGCGAGATGACCATGTCATGCGCCATCGCGTGATCCTTCATCGGCGCTGTTCCGGTGCTCTTCGAGCAGCGTGTCGAACAGCGCCGGCGGGAAGCGGAAGTTGGTAGCTCGCAGCGTCGCAAACGCAACGTCCAATCGAAGTAGTCTCCGTCGCGCGGCGTCGATCAGCACGCCGACCGTGCCCGTGACACGGAAGCCGTGTCCGCGGGCTGCCGAGGCCCCGGCGCGATCATCCAGCAGCAGCAGTCCGGCACCAAGCTCGTGGGCCAGCGCAATCGCGGCACGCTCACCGGGATCGAGCTGTTGCAGCAAGGCAAGCTGGGCGGGGTCGTCGTGCACCTCAAGCCATGGTGGCGGACTGGCGGCCCATTCACGCACCGTGACCGGAGCGCCGGGGTGACGCAGCTCGCCGGCGACGGTGGCCGGCACGGCAACGGCCCCGAACAGCCGCGGCAGCACATCGATCTGGCCGATGAGGATCAGGTAGTGAAGCGGTCCGGTGTCCGCAACGACGATGCCCGTGGGCACAGGTCAGGTGCCGCTGAACACCTTGAAGTCTCCGAGGTCGCGCCGCACGTCCTCCATCGTATAAGCAAGGAATACGCCGCGCTCCTTGAGGAAGCCGTCCAGCTCGTGGCGCGTCTCGATACCGAGCGTGAGGCGCAGTTCGTAGGCGGTGAGAGTTCCGGCCTGGTAGGCGGCGAGCGCGAGCGCCTCCAGCGCCTGTCGGTCGAGCGCGGGGCCGGGACCGCCTAGGCGATGGGCGAGGTCGGCGGGGATGTGAACGTCCACGGTGTGGGTGTCGGGCATGGACTGGCTCCTAATCCGAAGCCTAGCGGGGCAGACCGCACCAGGGCAAGCATTCTACATGCGATAACAGATATTGGACTAAACTCTCCGAGCTGAGTGCTTGAACGGAATGCCATGGCTGGATTGAGGACGTTCGGTCCGAAGCGGTCTGCACTCACATCCTCACCCTCTGGCG
>CAXTDP010000218.1:0-8372 GCA_964242295.1 uncultured Acetobacteraceae bacterium
CCGCGTGAGCGCCGTCGAAATGGGGCCACTTCTTCCGGCGAGGTGTACTAGGTGCGCGAACCTTAGCGGGTGTGCGCTGGGCTGGTCGGAGCGGCGGGATTCGAACCCACGACCCCTTGTCCCCCAGACAAGTGCGCTACCAGGCTGCGCCACGCTCCGACTAGGGGCGGGATGTAGCAGGGTGCGGCGGCACGTGCAACGCAGGGCCGGACCTTCTTCCCCCCTCTCCCTCCGGGAGAGGGGCGGGGTGAGGGAAACGGCGGGGATCAATACCTATAAGCCACGGACCGTTGTGCAGCCTGCAACCCTGCCCTTCCTCGCCCAAAGCGAGAAAAGCTCAGCCCAACTGCGCGCGCAGCGCCACCAATTCGGCCAGCATGTGCTGCAGAATCCCGCGCAGCCGCTCTGCCTCGGCCACGGCCGGGTCGGGCATGGCGTCTGCAGCCGCTTCCTGCAGCGCCGCATGCTCCTCCTCCGCGGCGGCACGCTCCGCCGCGGTCGGCGGCGGTATGTCGTCGGCGAGTTGCCCGCCGCCCTCACGCAGCAGGCGCTGCACGCCCTTTATCGTGTAACCCTGAATATATAGCAGGTCCGAAATCCGGCGCAGCAGCAGGATGTCGTCGGGACGGTAGTAGCGCCGCCCTCCACCCCGCTTCAGCGGCTTGATCTGGGGAAACTTGGTTTCCCAGAACCGCAGGACATGCTGGGGGATGTGCAGTTCGTCCGCGACCTCGCTGATCGTGCGGAAGGCGTTCGGCGCCTTCTTGGCCCGCGAGCGAAGCCCATCGCCGGCCGGGATGCCGTCATCCTCCGGCTCATCGGGGATCATCTCGATGCCGTCGCTCATGCCATGTCGCCATCGTCGGCGGCATCGGCGCCGGTGGGCAGAGCCGTGCCGTTCACGTGCGCCTTCAACACCTGGCTGGGACGGAACGTTAGCACCCGGCGCGGCAGGATCGGAACCTCCACGCCGGTCTTCGGGTTCCGTCCGATACGGCGGCCTTTCTGACGCACGGAAAACGTGCCGAAGCCGCTGATCTTCACGGAGTCGCCAGCCTCCAACGCCGTCGAGACACGCTCTAGAACCGTTTCAAGCAGGTCCGCCGAGTCGTTTCGGGACAACCCAACCTGGGCATAGATCGTTTCTGCCAGTTGCGCGCGCGTTACGGTGTTCATGAACACACGCTATGTCCAGAGCCGCCGAGCGTCAAGCGAAGGTGCTGAAAACAATACTTACTTGATTGCGGATTACAACCGGACCAGCGCGGAACCCCAGGTCATGCCGCCACCGAGAGCTTCCATCAGCACGAGATCTCCGCGCTTGATGCGTCCGTCACCGTACGCTTCGGCCATCGCCAAGGGTATGGACGCGGCGGATGTGTTGGCATGGCGATCCACGGTCACCACCACCCGTTCCGGCGGCAATCCCAGCTTGCGCCCCATCGCGTCAATGATGCGCCGATTGGCCTGGTGCGGCACCAGCCAGTCCACATCGCCATGGCTGAGGCCGTTGGCGTGCAGCGCCTCGTCCACGACTCCCGCCAGCTTGGCGACGGCATGGCGGAACACCTCCCGCCCGTTCATCACCAGATGGCCCGGTCGGTCCGCGCGTCCGACCGCGCCGTCCACATACAACAGGTCGCCGAGCGTCCCATCGGCGTGCAGGTGCGTGGACAGGATGCCGCGCCCGCCATCGTCATCGGCGCCAGCCGCCCGCACGAACACCGCGCCGGCGCCGTCGCCGAACAGCACGCAGGTGCCACGGTCGGCCCAGTTCATGATGCGGGAGTAAACCTCGCTGCCGATCACCAGCACGCCACTGGCCTGGCCCGTCCGGATCATCCCGTCCGCCACGGAAAGCGCGTAAACGAAGCCGCTGCACGCTGCCGACAGGTCAAAGCCGAAGCCGCGCCGTATCCCCAGTTCGGCCTGCACCCGCAGCGCCGAGGCCGGGAAGGCCTGGTCCGGCGTACTGGTGGCCAGGATCACCGCATCCACGTCAGCCGCCGTGGCCCCGGCATCCGCCAAGGCCGCCGCCGCCGCACGTGCGCCCATGTGCGCGCAGGTTTCGCCAGGCGACGCGACGTGGCGCTGCCGGATGCCGGTCCGTTCCTGTATCCACGCGTCGGACGTATCCACGCGCTGCGACAGTTCGTCGTTGGACACCACGCGTTCCGGCAGATAGCCGCCCAGCCCGGCAACAATGCTTCGGCCAGCCAAGGATCAGCCTGCCACCGCGAGCGGCGCGTCGCGGCCGGCCAGGCGCAACGCCTCGATCCGAGCCAGGCCATCGCGTATCTTCTCGTTGAAGCCGTGCACGACCATGTCCATCGCGACGTCCATCGCATGGGCAAAGCCTTCGGCATCGGTTCCGCCATGCGACTTCACGACGACGCCGTTCAGGCCCAGCATGACCGCGCCGTTGTAACGGCGCGGGTCCAGCCAAGTACGCATCCGGTCCAGGCCGGGCCGGGCAAGCAGATAGGCCACCCGGGCCATCAAGCTGCTGCGGAAGATCTGCTTGAGCAGATCGCCGACCAGGCGAAGCGCCCCTTCCCCGGTCTTCAGCGCGACATTGCCGGTGAACCCGTCGGTCACGATCACGTCCGTGGTGCCGGCCGCGATGTCGTCCCCCTCGACGAAACCATGGAATTGCGGCGCGATATGGCTGTTCTTCAAGGTTTCCGCGGCCTGGCGGACGCGCTCGTCCCCCTTCAACTGCTCGGTTCCGACGTTCAGCAACCCGATGGTCGGCGCCGGCAGGCCCAAGACCGTGCGGGCGAACACGTCGCCCATGATGGCAAACTCGACCAGGTTGCGCGCGTCGCACTGCACGTTGGCGCCGAGATCGAGCATCACAACGTCCCCTCGGGCGGAGGGTGCGATGGCTGCCATCGCCGGGCGGTCTATGCCAGGCAGGGTCTTGATGACGATCTTGGCGAGCGCAAGCAACGCGCCGGTGTTGCCAGCCGAGACCACGCCGGATGCCTCGCCATGCGCCACGGCGTCAATGGCGACACGCATTGACGAACTGCGCACGCGCAATGCCGCGGTCGGCTTCATTTCGCTATCCACGACGTTGGGCGCATGGCGGACAGTGCAGGATGCCTGCACGCGCTTGCGCCGGGCGATCAGCGGCGCCAGCCTTTCCTCATCGCCGACCAGCAGGAAGCGTGCGGTGGGATGCCGCTCTGCCGCGATGGCCAAGCCGTCCAGCACGACTTCCGGGGCACCATCGCCACCCATTGCGTCCACTGCAAGGGTAAACGGCGCATCCATGTAACTTCGGTCCAAGCCTGTCACCGTGCCGGCGCGCCGGCCGCGATCAGACCCGGACAGCGCCCTTCAGCGCCTTGCCCGCAGCCACGACTTCACGCCCGTCGTAATGGCCGCAATGGCTGCAAAGATGGTGCGGACGCTTCAGTTCGCCGCAGTTGGAGCACTCGGCATGTGCTTCCGTCCGCAGGGCATCATGGCTGCGGCGCATCCCACGACGGGATGGCGATGTTTTCTTCTTGGGAACAGCCATGGGGACGCGCCTCTCCGGGCTAAACTGGCACGCAGCCCGCCAGTGGCGGGGCGGCACAACGGACTATAATCAGGCGGCGGGGTCTAGCAGACCCGCATGACCGCTGCAAGCACGCCTCGCGAAACCGGGGTTACTGGCGGGTCAGCAGCGACGCGAGCGCGGCGAAGGCGCCCTGCGCCGGCTCCCCCGCTTCCGCGGGCATCTCGGCGCCGGGCCGGCGCGGGTAGGGGTCGAGACAGAGGGCAAGCTGCTCGACCATGGCTTCGCCGAGGTCAATCATGCTGCCCTCGAACGGTATCTGGTCGGGCGCGTCAGGCTCCGGCTCCTCGTCCTCGGTCCCAGCAGGAACGAACTGGACGACGAAATGCTCTAGCATCGTGCTGTCGAAGTCGTCCAACGACACCACGCATTGCTGGGTCAGGCTTGCAGCGAGGTCACCCTGTGCCTCGATGATCCCGCCGATCCGCCGCAGGCGGAACTCGCAACCCAGCGATTGCACGGCCGGCACGCTCAACCGCGCAGCGACGGCGGGCAGCTCCGCCGGGTCTGCCTGTACCAGCATGGTGATGCCGGCGGGACCGACACGGTCGAGTGCTAGCGGGCGGCTCACTTCCGGCATCATGCCACGGCCTCTGCCGTGGGGAGGAAGCCGGGCTGACCCTTGAACAACGCCGCGTCGGGCAGCGACTGCAAGTGGCGGCTTTGCGCTATCACCATGCGGGCCAACGCGCGGGCGTTGTCGTCCGGCTCCCGTCCGCGCCAAACATTGCGGGCGATGGCGGCTGTCAGCGCCTCGGCGTCGTCGGCGGCAAGCGCTGCGGCATAGACGGCCGAACGGCCGTGGAACGCCGTCCACATGTCCTTCACGCTCTTGCCGATCCGCATGTCGCTGATGCCGATCTCGCGAAGGTTGATGTCCATATCCAGGAACATGGCGTCGAACACCGCCTGGGCCAGCTTCTTGCCTTCCTCCGATGCCGAGTGCAGCCGGTTCACCACCAGGAAGACGAACAGCCCCACCATCTCGAACCGCCCGTCCAGCGTGTCCGGCACGCCAAGCGCTTCAAAGAAGTATGGCGTGCGCGCAGCCCTGACCGACGCCGTGTAAAGCTCAAACCCGGCACGCTCATACGGCTTGCGGCCGAACAGGTTGAACAGGCCCATATGCTTCAAGTCCTCCGGCGCCGTCGGGCAGGGCACGGAACGATTGACAGCCGCTCCGGCGCATGACAGGCAAAGCTGAGATGGGCTGCCCCCCGTTCCGGTCAATGCGGTCCGGCCAGCCCGATGCAACCAGAGAAAACCGCCGTGCGCCGAACCGTTCTTCCCCTGCTGCTAGCGATGCTCCTGACTGCCTGCAGCGTGGTCGAGGCGCCGAAGCAGCTCCGCGGCAACCGAGTGGATGCCGACCAGCTCAAGGAGCTCGTGCCCGGCACCTCCACCCGCGCCGATGCGACCTCCCTGCTGGGATCGCCGACCGCCAAGGCGACGTTCGACGACAACACCTGGATCTACATCGGCGAAACCACCCGCAGCCGGGTCGGCCGTACGCCGGGCATCCTGCAGCAGGACGTCGTCGTGCTTTCCTTTGACAACGGCGGCGTGCTGCGCGGGGTGAAGCGGCTGAATCAGAATGATGGGCTGAACGTGTCGGTCGTCAGCCGTGCCACGCCGTCCCCTGGAAGCGAGGCTTCGTTCCTGCAGCAGTTGCTGGGCAACGTCGGCAAGTTCAGCGCGGGCGGGCCAAGCACCAGCGGGCAGACCCCGGGCGGCAGCGGCGCGCAAACCGATCCTGGCCTGTAGCGGGCGTCCGGCAAGCCTGCTTAGAAGTGGCTCCACCCAGCCCGGTCCAGCAGAATCCTTGTCCCATGCCGGTCCAGCACTGCGACGTCCTCGCCCGCCACGAAGGCGCCGATGCGCGTCACCTGTATCCCCGCCCTTAGGGCAACGTCCTGCAAGGCGTTGCGGCGCCCCGGGGGCACCGCCAGCAGCAATTCGTAGTCATCCCCGCCCGTGAGGCAAGTCCCGAGCCAATCCGGCCCGGCTGCCGCGGCGGCCGGGGACAACGGCACCAGCGGCGCTTCGACCCGGGCGCCAAGACCCGCCAGGCGGCACAGGTGGCCAAGGTCCTGAACCAGTCCGTCCGACACGTCCATTCCCGCCGAAGCGATCCCGTGCAGCGCCAAGCCGAGGCGGGGCTGCGGCAGCCGGTAGCGTCCGGCCAGCCAGCCCTCGGGGTCCCGCACCTGCCCATGCAAGGCCGCCAAGCCCAACGCCCCGTCGCCGATGGTGCCTGTCACCCAGACTTCATCGCCCGCCGCTGCGCCCGCCCGGCGAAGCGCCGCACCGGGAGCCACATGGCCAATGCAGGTCAGCATCAGCGAGACCGGCCCGGTCGTGCTCGTGGTGTCGCCGCCCAGCAGGCTGATGCCGAACACCGCCTGGTCCGCCGCCAGCCCGGCGGCGAAGTCCGCGAACCAGCCATCCGGCGTGCTGCGCGGAGCCGAAACGGTCAGCAGGTAAGCGAGCGGCACCGCCGCCATCGCCGCCAGGTCCGACAGGTTCACCCGGAGCAGCTTGCGGCCCACCGTATCCGCGGGATCGTCCGGCAGGAAGTGGACGCCTTCCACCATCGCATCCGCCGTGAACACAAGCTGCCGCCCCGGCGGCGGCGTCAGCAGCGCCGCGTCGTCCAGGAGGTCCAGCGCACCCTCGCCTGCCAGCGGCCGAAAGTGGCGGGCGATCAGCCCGAACTCGGCGGGGGCGTCCGGCATGCGGGTCGCGTCAGGCCGGCTGGACGGCGTCCGCCGGAAAGTCGCCGGGCCGCAGCTCGCGCGCAAGTCGGTCCAGCATCCCGTTGACCATGCGAGGCTCCTCCCCGGTGAAGAAGCCGTGCGCCACATCCAGGTACTCGTTGATGACGACGCGCGGCGGCGGACCGTCCTGCATGGACAGCTCGGCGCCGCCGGCGCGCAACAGGGCGCGCAGCACCGGGTCCAGCCGGGCCATCGGCCATTCCGCCGGCAAGGCTGCGGCGATCAGCTTGTCCAGCCGGTCCTGCTCCAGCACGGCTGTGCGGACGATGCGGTTGAACAGCGGGACGTGGGCGTCGGGAACCCGGCCTTCCTCGAAGCCGCCGCCGCCCAGGTGCTCAGGGCCGGGCATCTCGCCGAGGCGATGACGGACGAACTGGTCTATGACGGTCTCCGCGGTCTCGCCGTTCTGCTCGCTTTGGAACAGCGCCTGCACCGCGGCAACGCGTGAGGCGGTGCGGGGGCGGCCTTGCGGCTTCGGGCGGTGGACCATCAGGCCGCTCCCATCCGGCGCATGACGGCGACCTGGGTCAGTGCCGCCGCCGCGGCCTCGGCACCCTTGTTGTGGCCATCGTCGCGGGAACGGGCGACCGCCTGTTCGATGGCATGGACGGTCAGCAGCCCGGTGCCCATCGCCAGCCCATACTGCAGCGCGACGTGCATCAGTCCCGCCATGCTTTCCCGGCAGATATGGTCATAGTGATCGGTTTCGCCGCGCACCACGCAACCAAGCGCCACGTAGCCGTCGAACCGGGCGGCCCCGCGCAGCACGATGCGTATGGCCTGCGCCAACTCGAACGCGCCGGCCACGTCCAGCGTGTCATGGGTCGCCCCGGCAAAGTCCAGGATGCGCCGGGCGCCCGTGGTCATGCCGTCCACCACATCGCGGTAATAGGGCGCCCGAACCAGCAGGATGCGCGGAGCCGGGCCGGGCACCTTGGGTGCAGCCGGCAGTGGGGCGTCGGCGGTGCTCATTCTCCGGATGCGCCGTCGGTTCCGGCGATGTCGCGGTGTTCGATGATGTTCAAGCCATAGCCCTCCAGCCCCACCATGGTGCGGCGCGTATTCGACAGCAGCACCATGTCGCGCACCCCGAGGTCCGACAGGATCTGCGCGCCGATGCCGTAATCCCGTTGGAAACCGCCGGGCCGCGGGCTGGCCGACAACGCGCGCACCCGGTCGGACACGGCAGTCGGCCTGGTGTCCCGGATCAGCACCACGGCGCCCCGGCCCTCCGCCGCGATCATCCGCATGGATGCGTGCAGCGTGGACCAGTGCGGCCCGCCCATCATGTCCGTCACGATGTCCACGGCATGCATGCGCACCAGGGGGGGCAGCGGGCCGGACAGGTCGCCTTTGGTTACCACGACGTGTTCGGCATAATCGAGGGTCGTTGCATAGACCATCAGCCGCCAGTCGCCGCCGATGGCATGGTTGATCGTGCTTTCCTCGACGCGCCGCACCAGCTTCTCCGTGCGGCGGCGGTGAGCAATCAGGTCGGCGATGGTGCCGAGCTTGATGTTGTGGTGCTGTGCGAAGGCGCAAAGATCCGGCAGCCGGGCCATGGTGCCGTCGTCGTTCATGATCTCGCAGATCACGCCGGACGGGTTGAGGCCGGCCAAACGGGCGATGTCCACGGCGGCCTCGGTGTGCCCGGTGCGGACCAGGGTGCCGCCTTCCCGCGCCACCAGCGGGAACACGTGCCCCGGCGTCACGATGGAGTCGCGCGTGCTTTCGGGGTTGATCGCGACGCTCACGGTGCGGGCGCGGTCGGCGGCGCTGATCCCGGTGGTCACGCCGTCCCGCGCCTCGATGCTGACGGTGAAGGCGGTACGGTGCCGGGTGCGGTTGGACTGGCTCATCAGCGGCAGGGCAAGCTGCTCGACGCGCTGCCGGGTCATGGCGAGGCAGATCAGCCCGCGGGCATGCCGGGCCATGAAGTTGATGGCGTCCGGCGTGGCGAACTGCGCGGGGATGACCAGGTCGCCCTCGTTCTCCCGGTCCTCGTCATCCACCAGGATGAACATGCG
>CAXTDP010000219.1:0-8328 GCA_964242295.1 uncultured Acetobacteraceae bacterium
GTCGGCAGGGGATGACACCCCTGCCCTATAGCCTCAACTTCGAAAGTTTGAAACTGCTTGGCAAGCTCTAACGCGAAGCAGGCACCGGCACGGTATTCGCCATCGGCTGGGTTCCCGCCGGGGCGGCTGGAACAGGAGACGCTGTCGCTCCAGGGGAGACGACGGTGGTGGAGACCGAACCGCCCGCGTTCGGGTTGCTGGCGCTGCCGGTGTTCATATTTCCAGCTCCAGAAGGCACACTGTTTGCTGGCTGCGGTGCGCTCTCTGACCCACTCGGTGCCGGGGGGGATTGAGTTGATCCACCCTGTGCGAACGCCGATGCGGACATCAGCAAGAATGCGAACGCGGGGATAAGCTTGTTCATGGTGGAACTCCCTTGACTTGTTTTGCCTCTTTCGCACAACGCGCCACGTCACGCATGGTTCGGAGCCTGTTGCCAGTCCATGCATCTGTTGGCGATAAAGCAGCGGAGCCGCCGAACGGCCTGCCCGGGAGCCAGAATGCCGAACTGCAAACCACTGATGATCCTGCTCACGGCGCTGCTTGCCGTCAGCCCGGTGCGTGCGGCGCCAACTGCATGTCCCCAACACTTCTATGCGGGACAGCCGCCGGAGGTCCTCAACACCCGCCTTCTCGCAGGCGCCCGCGCACTTTGCTTTCGGGCCTTCGCCGTGCTGCACTCCGCCACGACCCGCACCCCCCTGTATTCGGCCGAGCACCTGACCCGTGACACGATCGCTGCGGCGCGCGGCCAACCCCGCGAAGGCGAGTTCCATCCCGAACCTGAGTTGCCGGACGGAGAGCAGGCCGAGCTGCAGGACTACGCGCGCAGCGGCTTCGACCGCGGGCACATGGCTCCCAGCGGCGACATGCCGGACCAGGATGCCCAGCAGGAAAGCTTCAGCCTGGCCAACATGGTCCCGCAAGCCCCCAAGCTGAACCGCGGCATTTGGGAGGGCATCGAGAGCGCCGTGCGGCGCCTTGCGGAAAGGGAGGGTGACATCTACGTCGTCACCGGCCCGATCTTCACCGGCGCGGAGTTGCAGCGGGTCGGCAATGTCATCGTGCCCAGCCATACCTTCAAGGCCGTCATGAGCGTGCGCCGCGGCCTTGCTGCCGCCTATGTCGCCAAGAATATGGACAGCGCACCGTGGGCGGTGATCAATATGGCGCAGCTCGCCGATTTGACGGGGTTGAACGTGTTCCCGGCACTGCCGGCCGGCGCACGAGAAGTCTCCTTGCGCCTTCCCGTCCCAACGCCGCACGGATATGGCTCACGCCGCCGAGGATATGCCCCATGAAGCCGTTTGCCGATGATAGTGCCGCCACCTCCGTCGGTGATTTGCGCCTTGAGAACGGCCGCGACCGCATCGCCGTCTATGGCAGCCTTGACCTGACGCGGGACCAGGCAGGGCTGGCCCTGGCCCGGGAGATGCGCCAAGTGCTGGAAACCATCATTCAGGTGATGGAGGCGGACAAAGCCCTGCCGGCGTCCATTCCCCCGGCAAAGCCTCCAGGGACCGTGCGCAACCCATTTAGCTAGGGCCAGATTATCAAGTTCCCGCGGGTTTTTCGTGAAATGCAGTTTCACGGTGATAAATGCGTTAGCTAATGTTATTTTCGTTTTATCTCTGACAGTTAAGAGGGTTCTCTGCTTGCGCTCTCGATCTCGTGAACGGTATGTTCTTCACATGTAACCAATGTTGGAGATAGCTTTGTTTGCTCATCGAGCGGCGGCCCGGAAGCCCCAGGCACTTTATGTTCGGATTGCATCATGATCGCCGCTGGAAAGCCAGAGATGCTGCAGGGCTGGCCAAACGAAGGCAAGTCCCGCAATGCATCCCGCGATCGGTTCCGCCACAACCTGGCCCGCATCATGGCCGAGCAGAACATGACCCAGGCCGGCCTGGCCCGCGCGCTGGACGTGTCCCGGGTCGCAGTCCATGCGTGGATCTGGGGCACATGCTTCCCAGAAACAGCCCGGCTGATCAAGCTGGCTCAGGTGCTGAGCGTGCCGATTGGGGCGTTGCTCGAAGTGGAGTCCACCACGCCCCCGCCAGCCCAGCCCTCCAATGAGGAGGTCCTGCTGCTGAACGCCTTCCGCAAGCTGCCCAACACCGACCGGTTGACGTTGCTGGCCGACGCCTACGAGATGACGACCCGGTCTGCGCTTGAAGGCGCACGCGCGGCTGGGTCCTGAGCAATGCCGGCATCTCACGGTGCGGGATGCCGGCTGCTTCCTGATCCGGCCTTGTGGCCGGGTCGGGCGATTGCGGAGACTGCGTCGAGCGCTTGGGCGGGACCTGGGATCAGCTCGCTTTAACACTGACCCACCAAGCCGAAAAGCATAGCGACGCGGCGGTTCAGGGACGGCTGACGCGCTTCCTGTTGCCCTGGAGATAAACTCCGCAGCCAGCTAGAAATGAGGCATAAACACGAGCCAGAATCAGCCGTCACCAATATAGGTATCGGGTTAAATCTCGCTTGAGACTGGCAACTGGTCATATGTCGTTACGTGCTGCTTATGGCCCGGCAAAAGGCAGCGGCAGCAACTGCGCTGGCCGTTTCGGGGTCGTTGCGCCGCTCCGTCTTTTCCACTGGCAAACTCCCACCGGGAGACCCTTGGGGTCGCACAACGCATTGTGAGACTCTGGGTCGATTGGAGCATCGGTGCCGCTGCACCAGCAGGTGCAAGCGCTGACCGGCCTCGATCTGCCAGTATGTAGGACAGCATCTACCGAGACCGATCCGAAGCCAATAAGCCCGCTCAGGCCCAGTGCGCCCCGGGGTTTGCCAGGCAGCATCCAGGCCGTACATCGGACGAGAGACTCGGCCCTGGGTCTGGTCCTACCGTGCCAAATGCAACCACCGCTGGGACGCCGAGGCCCACACCCGCCCGTCGGATTGGACAGCCAATGGCTGCCACGATCTATTCATGTCCCAATCACCGACGGCAGGCGGCGAGCCTCGGCAGCCCAAAGGCAACGCCGCGTCGCTAGGGTGTCAATGCTTCGCCTTTAGGTCGCCCAGCAGCTTGCTGGCCGCAGCCTTATCGTTGAAATTGGCTGGCTCAGCGGTAAGAGCGTCCAGTAGCTTCATCGCGTCAGCCTGCTGCCCAGAGTCGTTCAACGCGACGGCCAGGTGATACCGGATCGTCGGATCGGTCCCCCGCCCGGCAACTGCCTGCTGCAACAACGGCAGCCCCGCCTTGGGATCGCCGGTGGTCACAAGGAGCCAGCCCAGCGTGTCGGCAGCCTCAGTGGACGGCGACAGCAGGTAGGCCCGCCTTGCTAGGGGCAACGCTTCGGGGTTGTTCCGCTGTTGATACACCCAAGCCAGGTTGTTGAGTGCCACCGGGTCGTTGGGCCGCTTTGCCAAAACTGCTTTCAGCCGGGTTTCCGCGTCCGGCAGGCGGTGCGCATTGATGTCCAGACCCGCAAGCATCAGGGTGGCATCCACATCGTCCGAATGTTGCGCGAGCCACGCCCGCAGCACGGTGGACGCCTGATCCTGCCCGCCGCCGCCGACCAGAGCGGCGGCCTGGCGCATCGCCAGCACCGTGGACGGAGCCGCCTTCATCTCATCAGCGAACGCGCCGGCGGCATCGCCGTATCGCTGGCTCGCCATCAGCAGGTCGCCCTTCAGCACCCCGGCTGCCGGCATGTTCGCCGGGTTGCGGCGCAGCTCGTCTGCCTTCGCCAGCGCCGCGGGCAGGCCGGCGGTCCTGTTCTCGACCAGCAGCATGGCCTGCATCATGCCGAGATTGCCAGGTGAATTCCGCAGCGAATCCGTTAGCACCTGGCGTGCGGTCGGGTAGTCCTTGGTATTGATCAGCAACTCGACATAGGACCGCAACGCCTCAAGGTCGCTCGGAACGGCGGCGATGTAGCGCTGCAGAGTCGCCTTCGCCGCATCCATGTCACCCGCTGTCGCCTGTGCGCGCGCCTGGGACGGGAGAAGTGAGGTCGGCAGCGTACCGCCTGCGGTCGTCCTCGCCTCCTCCAAAGTGGCCAGCGCGCCGGGCGCATCCTTGCTTCGGATCTGCAGATCGGCGATGGCCGCTGTCAGCGCGGGATTGGCCGGCGTCGCCGTCCGTGCGGCGCGCACGAGCGCAATGGCGTCCGCCACCCGGTCCCGCCTTGCCAGATCGGACACCAGCGTGTTCAACGCTTGCGGCTCCGCCGGCGAACGGGCAAGCACCATACGCAACGTCGCCTCGGCCTCAGCCGGCTTGTTTCGCAGGTAATCAACCTTGGCCAGGTTTATCGGTGCCGTAACCGACTGAGGGAAACGTTGCACGACATCGGCGAATGCCGCACGGGCCCCATCAAGGTCGCGCCGGGCCAGTTTGACGAGGCCGGTCAGGATGCCGACCTGCTCGGTTTCGCCGACTTGCCCCCGCATCCGGTCGAGCGCCGCCTGCGCCTTGTCCGCGTCGCCCGTTGCCAGGGCCGCCGCGACGAGCGCCTCCCCGGCATTGGCCTGCTTGGGCGCGATGTCGAGCGACCGCTCCAGCGCCGTCGTGGCGCCGCCAGTGTCGCCCATCTGCAGCTTGCTGGACGCAAGCCGGGTCAGGATGGCCGGGTTGTCCGGTGCGAGTTCTGAGGCGCGCTGAAAGCTCTGGGCCGCCTGCGGCGCCTTGCCGTCCACGGCATAGGCCCGGCCGAGCAAGTCCTGGGTTTCCGCGTCGTTCACGCCGGCCTTGACGGCACTTGTCAGCGCCGCAACCGCCCGTTCCGGCCGCCTGTTGGCAATTTCTATCCGCGCGAGCAAACGCACCCCCTGCGCATCCAGCGGCACGCGGGCCACATAACGCGTGGCAGCGTCGGCCGCGGTTTCAAGCTGGTTCAGGTTGGCCTTCACGATCGCCTCGAAGTACAGGCCGCGCGGCATGCGCGCGATGACCGGCTCCAGCTTCGTCAGCACTGCATCGGCTTCCCCGAACTTGCTGGCACGGACCAGCAGAACAAGGTCCAGGTAGGACGCCATCGGAATACGGTTGTCCCGGGACAGGACATAATCCACATCGGCCCTTGCCTTCGTGTCCTGCCCGGCCTGCAACTCCTGGCCCGCCCGCTCCAGCCGCAATGGCAGGCCGGTCGGAGCGACGGCGACTGCCTTGTCCAAAGTCTCCAGCGCGCCAGTGCGGTCCCCCTTGGCCGCCAGCATCTGCCCCTTCAACATCAGCGAGTCCGCACGGTTCGGCTCGATCGCAAGTGCCCGCTCAATCTGCGCTGACGCCTCTGGCAGGTCGTTCTGCAAGAGGGCAAGCCGGGCGGAGGTGGCGGCGGCGTCCACATTTTGCGGCGCCAGCCGCTGGGCCTCAGCCAGACCGGCCCGGGCATCGGCAGGCTTTTGCAGCGAGATCTGCGCAAGGCCGCGTATCACCAGGTTGCCCGCAGTTGCCTCCGGCTTGCTGGCCGTCGCCGGCACCTGCGCCAGCACGTCGTCGAAGCGGCCCTGCGCCAGCATGGCCTGGCCCAGCAAGGGCGTCACGGCCTCACCGTCATAACCCAGGTCGCGTGCTGAGCGCAGCTCACGCTCGGCTGCAATGGGGTCTCCAGCCTGCAGTTGCAGTTGCGCCAGCCGGAAGTGGGCCTCCGCGTTGTTCGGCTCCTCCTTGACGGCGTTGCGCAACTCGATCTGCGCGCCGCGCAGGTCGCCCTTGGCTTGCAGTGCGCGACCATTCTCCAACGGAGTTCCGCGGTGGGCGTAAACCCACGCACCGCCGCCTGCCCCGACCGCCAGGAGAACCGCCGCCGCGGGAATGATCAGCTTGTTCATGCGTCTGCCCGATCCTGAGTGACTACGTCGTGCGCGTCGTCGGCATCGGGCGCCGGCCCTCCTGTCGCCGAGGAATGGCCGTTCGCCTCAAGCCCATGCGCTTCAAGCAGAGTATACAGCGTTGGGCGGCTGATTCCGAGCAGCCGTGCAGCGGTGGCCAACGTGCCGCTGCTGCGGGCCAGGGCACGCTGCACCACGTCCCGCTCCGCCCGTGCCCGGGCCGTCCGCAGGTCATAGGCGGTGAGATCCTCCGCCCCGGCCGCAAGCTCCAGGTCGGTGGCAGTGATCAAGCGCCCCTCGGACATCAGCACGGCACGCTTCATCCGGTTTTCCAGCTCACGGATGTTGCCAGGCCAGAGATGCGCCTCCAGCGCCGCCAAGGCGTCGTCCGAGAAGCCACGGACACTGCGGCCGAACTCACGGCTGAACAGGCCCAGGAAGTAACGGGCCAGCAACAGCCGGTCGCCGCCGCGGTTGCGCAACGGCGGGATGCGTATGGTCACGGCGTTCAAGCGGTAGAACAGGTCGCCACGGAACCGCCCCTGATCCACCTGGTCCTGCAGCATGGCATTGGTCGCGGATACGACCCGCACGTCCACCTTGATCGGTTGGCGTCCGCCGATGCGCTCAACGACCTGCTCCTGCAGAAAACGTAGCAGCTTGACCTGAAGCGGATGCGGCAGGTCGCCGATCTCGTCCAGGAACAGCGTCCCCTTGCTCGCCAGCTCAATCTTTCCAAGCGTTTGCTTGACGGCGCCGGTGAACGCGCCACGCTCATGGCCGAACAGCTCGCTTTCCAGTAGCGCCTCGGGGATGGCGCCGCAGTTGATGGCGACGAAGGGCTGGCGCGCGCGCGGGCTGAGATCATGCAGGGCGCGGGCCAGCGCCTCCTTGCCGGTGCCGCTCTCGCCCAGCAGAAGGACCGCGACGTTGGCGGGCGCCAGCTTCTCCACGTCCCGGCAGACCTTCATCATGGCGGAGTCTGCAGCGACGATGCCCTTGATCGGGGACGGCGCCGGGCTATCCTGGTTGCGTCGGTTCTCGTCCTCCAGGGTGCGCAGGCGAAGGCTGCGGGCAACGATGGTGCTGAGCATGCCGATGTCGATCGGCTTTTCGCAAAAATCATAGGCTCCGGCGGCGATGGCGCGCAACGCATGGCTTCGGTCGCCATGGCTGGTGGCAACGATCACCTTGGTGTCGGGCACCTGGCGGGACATGCCGTCCAGGGTGGCGAATCCTTCGCTGACCCCATCGGGGTCCGGGGGTAGGCCAAGGTCCATGATGGCAACCGCCGGACGTTCCTTGGCCGCCACCTGCAACGCTTGGGCGCGCGTGTGGGCAAACAGCACTTCGCAGGACGGAAATGCCCAGCGATACTGGCTGCACAGGCCCATGTCGTCCTCGACGATAAGCAGCTTTGGCAGGCTCATGCCCCACCCTCCATAGACGCTAGCTGCGGCGGTTGAGCAGTCAGCGACTCCGCCCCATCTGCGCGCGGCAATATGATTCGCATTGTTGTCCCTGACATGGTCCGCGATCCGCCCGCCTGCACACTGATGGCCTGCACGTCGCCTCCCCCTTCCCGCACCAACTCGCGCGCTTGGAACGCGCCGATGCCGGAGCCGTGCCGCTTTGACGTGCCAAACGGCCGGAACAGTCCATCGCGAATGAACTCCTCCGACATGCCTGGGCCTTTGTCCACGATGTCGATGACCACCTGACCCACCTCATGACGAACCCGTATCAGTATAGTGGTTCCAGGTGCTGCCTCTACAGCATTGTTCAACAAATGTGTTAAAGCTGTATCAAACGCATCTGCTGACATGGCGACCGTTGCGGTGGACCCGTCATGTTCCACCGACACCGCGGCCTTGCGGACACGCCGGTATGTGGCTGCCAATTCCTCCAACCGCGGCAGCGGCGCCAGCGCGGCCGGCGCACGGTCGGCCGCCGGCTCATCCAGCCGGCGTATCAGGTGCGTGATCTTGGTGACGGACGCGCCGATGGTGTCGAGCATGTCGCGCTGGAACTCGGGATTGGCGATGTGCCGTTCGGCATTGGAAAGAAGCAAGCTGAGCTGGCTTGAAACGTTCTTGATGTCATGTGCAACGAACGCAAACCGCTTGCCGTAGTCGTGCAGTTGCCGGGTTTGCAGCAGGACCCGGGTGGCTCGCTGCTCCGCCACATAGGTCGCCACCTCCCGCCCGACGATGCGCAGGAGATCGAACACCTCCTGGTCCAGTTTGAAGGGCGCGCGCGGCGGCGCCAGCAAGACGACGCCGGTCTGCACCAGCCCGTGCGCGAGCGGGATGCCAAGCCAAACCCGGCCCAACTGCTCGACTGGCCCAGAGCGGAGTGCGGGATCGTCGCGGTCCAGCCGCACGATCCAACCCCCGCCTTGCATCGCCACCACCGCCGGATGGTCATCCTGCAGAGAGGTCGTGGCCGGCATGTTCCAAGACCCCGCCCATTGGAACGGCCCCTGTCCTGCGTCGCGCAGGAACAACGCGCCACCAGGGCTGTCCACGACGTCCGACATCGCCT
>CAXTDP010000220.1:0-8319 GCA_964242295.1 uncultured Acetobacteraceae bacterium
CCAGTCCCGTCAGTAACTTAGCTGATCTGCAAAACTTTGTCCCTAGACCCTAGGAGCCATTTGCAGCTAATATAGGCTGCTGCCGGGCGAAGTCTCTTTTGAATGATGGATAACCCAAGGTAAATACTCGAGGAATTGCATCCAGCTATCGGCGAGGTGGATTGCATCTCAATGGGTTTCACAGGCGTGTCTTGAACGTCTGTCAGGCGTAGGCGGGACGGGTACGGGAGGCGCCGCTTATGCCGTTCCTGGGGCTGTCGCATGACAAGGCCATTTCGCAATGCAATGTGACGGTCGCACACGGCGTGCCGTGCCATGCGGCATCGGCAGCATGCCAGACCGCGTCTGGTTGGTTTGGCGCGGCCGCGATGCCGCCGTGCGCCGAGCATCCGACAAGCCGCCAAGGCGTCGCTGTGCCAACCCAGATCCGGCTGCGGGCCGAGCCTGCGGCAGAGCGAGACGGGCACCAGTTCATTGCTCATCGCCGTCCAAGGCGAGACCTCAATTATGTAAAGATTGCTTTCAAATTCTATTGCAGCACTCCAACAAGATCTGACAAATTGGTCCCTGGTGAAAATTTGTTGCACCGGTAGTATGAATCTGGTCAAGTTGAGTGGCGTGCCTGAATTAGGTCAAAAGATTGTCGGGGATCGACGGTCTTCGAAGGACGGAAAAGCAGCGAAAGTCATGAGCGGCGAAGTTGGTGTGTCCGTTCTCAATGAAGCGTTGATGATTGATGGCGCGGTCAGTTCTGCGCCGGCGGACTGGACGAGCGGCATGTGCCTTGGCACAGCCGGCGGGCAGGGAGTGAACCGGAACGTGGCCGCCACGGGTGCCACAAAGGTCTTGGAGGCCAAGATGAAGACGAGTTGGGGCTGGGTTTGCGCGCACGTATCGAACATCTCATGCAAATGCAGAACGGCCAGCATCACCACTGTATGGTCAGCGGCGACAACGCATTGTTTGTCTATCTCGCGCTCAACAAGGCGAACTCTAACCTGGCTATGCCACGCCGCCTGCGGAACGTGGATGACGCGAAGCTGAACTGATCTATCAGCCCGGCACTTCCAGGCCGCCTGATCAACCTGGATAGGGGTGCGATGGCAAAGCTGCACTGCTCTCTCGCCGGGTTTAACGCCTCCGATGCGTTGGATATCGAAAACCTGGCGAGGCTGACGCGCTCGCGCTTGTCAGCCGAATGGTCTTTCACCATGGCGGGTGGAGACAGGTGCGACTTGCTGCTGTGTGATGTTGACTCGGTGGCGGGGGCCGCCGCGTGGCAGCGCAGCGCAGCGCGTGGCGGAGCCCGCGCTGCAGCAACCCTCAGGTTCGTGACGTCGGGCGGGCTGACGTTGAACAAGCCCGTGCAGGCGCATGGGTCCGGCGGCATCGTGCATATCCTCAACAAGGCCGCGCAGCTCTGCAAAGCCCTTGCCATGCCGAGCTTGCCAGTATCCGGGGCAGCAGCGCACGGTGGGGCACGGCCAAAGTTAGGGTGGCTGCGGTCTTTCGTCCGCTCCGTCCTTGCATGGATGTCCAGGCGGGCCGCAGACCCCGCCGTATCGCACGTAGTGCACATGCCTGAAGCGCCGGGCAGCGCTTTTCTTGTCGGCGACGAGGCCGAACCGGCACAGCACACGTATGGCATCCTGCTCCCGCCTACTCCAACCCAAAGCCGCACGGCGGGCAGCGGTCCTGAGGCGCCGAGCCAGGGCGGGACAGCCGTTATGGAGCTTGACCGGCCGAAGCGGCAGCCTACGACCATAACGGTCGGCACTGTGATCGTGCCCGGTGCAGCAGGCTGCAACTTGCTAGACTTGTTGCGCCAGGCAAGAGCGGCGTCACAGGTCATCGTGGTCCACTTGCGCGGACTTCCGGCCATTTGCGCTGCGCCCACGATCGAGATGGGCTACTCGTTCACAACATTGCAAGCCATGTTCGACAGCCCAGTCGAGGCGCTCGTGCCCGCTCATGTCAGCGTGGCGCAGAACTCCTATTATGGCCGAAATGCAGTGCAGCCGGCCCATAACGGCCCCCTCGTGAGCGTGCCGGGATTTCCGCTTCGGAACCTATTCTGGGTGGCCGTCCTCCGGTGCGCCGGCAAGGAGGAGGGCGCACGCTACCGGAACGGCACGTTTAAGCTTCAAGCCATGCCGGATCTTCCGGGCCTGCCGCACGTACGCCAACACGTCACCTGGTGCAGCCTGCTGGGCCGCCGGGCCATGACGGCCACCGCACTTGCCAGGGCGACGGGGCATGACGCCGATGAAGCCGCCCTCTTCCTGGCAGCCTGCGACGAGCTTGGCATCCTGAAGTGCAAGGAGCTGCCGCCCGAGCTGGTGCCTGCTTTGACCACTGCGTCCAGCCATGCGTTCGGGCACGCCGCAAATTTGCGCGGCGTCCGGAACCGGCTGGGATCGCGCCGGACGTGAGCAGCTTTAACCTCATCGCCCCGGCTACATACGGCCAGCAAGTCCACGGGGGTGACCACCTGGAATTGCCTCGGTTCGGTGGACGGTTTGCATGCTTGAGGGCTACGTTATGCCTCCATGTTGGCTTCGTACGCCATGGGCGAGCAGTAGCCCAGGCTGAGCGCATGCGGGACGGTGTCAACCAGCCCTTGATGCAGTTGAAGCAAGCCATGCGCGCCGCGGCTTGCAACGTGAACCGACGGCGGCTGAGCAGTTTGGCTTCCAGGGTGGAAAAGAAGCTCTCGGCCACTGCAGTGTCGTAGGCATGGCCGACCGAACCCATCGAGGGCCGCCCCCCTACCTCGGCGCATCGTCTGCCGAACGCGACGGACACGTATTTACCTGGATTCGTCGCCTGCTGGCCCATCGAACACCTCACAGCTGGAATTACGCCTACGGGTGCTTATGGAAACCAAGCAGGAGCAGTGCCGTCATCGCGAGCCGCTTGCAGCATAGGGGTTTATGGCTGCCAGCGCAGGCGCATGGCTGGGACTGGCACGCCGGAGGAGGCGAGGCCCGGCCGCGGCCAGGACGCCGCAGAAGCGGCGCGGGACCGCTGCCTACAACGGGGTCGCAGCCCGGGCGGCGGCAACCTCCCGCTCCCGGCCGCCATCAGTCATGAACTCGGCGATGTGCGGCCGGACCTGCAATTGACGGCTGTGCAGCGCGTGCGTCGCAGCCACCAGCGAGCTGCCCCGGCCGAGCGCGGCGTCGCCCAGCTCGATCAGCCGCAGGTTGGGCCACGCCTTCTCCCGGATGCCGTGCACGGTGCGCAGCACGTCGGCCGCCGACATGTCCGGCATGGCCTGCGCGATCAGCAGCGCCATGCTGGCCGTCGAGCGGGAAACGCCGGCATGGCAATGCACCAGCAGGCTCGCGCCTTCTGGTTGCAGGGTGCGGCCGAACGCCAGGATGGCGTCCACGTGCGCAGGGCTGGGCAGGATCTCGCCGGGACGGGGATCAACGATGTCGTGGAACCGCAGTTCCAGCTTCGTATGCTCGCCGAATGTGCCAAAGGCTTCAGGCACGGGATGGTCAGGATCGAGGATAGACAGGACATGGCTGGCGCCCAACCCACCGTGTTCCGCCAGTTCCTCGATGCCGCATACAGTGATGACGAAGGGCGGCACGGCAATGGTCATGCGGGTCGGTTCCTGGGTGACGTGCGTTGGCATACGGGCAGCCGGGCGCGGACGCCAGGGGTCAATGCAGGCGGGCGCCGCTGCAGCATGCGCACCACACGTTCCGAGGCACTTGGCCGCCGATCGCTGCCGAGCCGGCGGTTGCTCCCGCGCGTCCCGAAGCAGTCACGCTGGCTGCAGCACGAGCCTGCCCCCGACCACGGGCAGGGTGATCGCAAGTGCGAACCGCAAGACCCGAATTGGGGCTGGGCACTACTCGCTCTACAGCCTCGGCGCTACGCTGGAACTCGCACTGGCTGTCGGCAACCCGGACCCGGCCGGCTTCGACGAGCCGCTGCGCCATGCCCTGATCCGTCACCGCCGGTTCTGGCATGGCCTCAAGCAGAACCCGGGCGAACTCGACAGGCACCGGATTGACTCCAAGAACTTCATCGCCCTCGGCCCGCTTTGCCACTGCTGCTTGCGCTACGACTTCGGCCTGCCCATCGGCATCTGCTCGGACTGCCTGCCCCGCAACGTCATCGAGCCGCGGTGGGACGGGTCATGATGCCGGCTGGTCATGTAGCCCAGCTGCTTCCCACCTGCCTCCGCGGCCGTCAATCAGCCTCGCTCGCCACGATCCGGAACAGCAGGGCTTCCCCGTCCGGCCGTACCAACCGCACCAGCTCCCCCGGACGGAACACATGCCCCTCGAACGTCCAAAGCGGATCGTCGGCATCTCTCATGCTCTGCAGCGCCCAACCCTCGTCGAGGCGGATCAGCTCGACATGGATCGGGTCGGTGCCGGGCCGCTCGCGGACCGCCAGCCAGGGGTTCGGGTCTTGGTCATAAGCAGCGGAGTCAATCTGACCTTGGGGGTTCAGCTGCAAGTGCGTAACAAGGCGGTCCGCCAGGTTGCCGTCCGGCATCCCCGGACCTTGGGCCAGCAGCATCGTCAGCTTCGCCATCACCTCGCCTTGTCCCGTTGCTGCGATCAAGTAGAACGCGACAGCCGCCAGCAAGGTTCGCCTTCACGCCGCTTCGTCCACCGCCGCCCCGCCGACCGCTGCCTCATCCACATCCGGATCGGTGACAGGGTCGTGGCCGGCTTCCAGCCCTGCTTCCTCTTCCTCCAGCAGCTTCGCCGCTGCCGGCAACACGCCGAACCGTGCCGCCACGTCCGGGGCGTAGCGCAGCAGGTCCGGCCGCAGCTTGGCCAGCGACAGGTCCTTCGCCTTGCCCTCCAGCATCACGTCGAATTCCAGCCCGGCGGCGTCCCGCATGAAGCGCGCGAACTCGAACGGGTTGGTGAAGTCCGCGTGGCCCGTCCATACCGGCGGCAGCAGCACGGTCGCTTTCTTGCGGGTGCCGGGCACCGGCCGCTTGACCTCCCGCAGTTCCGTCCGCGGTGAGGAGAAATGCACCTTCGGCCGCACCCCCTCCGGCCAAGTCCGCAGCATGGCGCGCAATGCGTCCACCGCGTCCAGCCCCGCCGGGTTCAAGCACCAATGATGCTGGTAGTCGAAGACCAGCCGTACGCCGGTGTGCCCGTGCACCCAGATCGTGTCGGCAGCGGAAAACCGGATGTCGTCATGCTCCAGCACCAGGCGGCGGCGGACGTGTTCCGGCAGCGTCGGCCAGGTCTGCGCCCAGCGGGCACGGCTGGCCTCCACGTCGCCATAAGTGCCACCGACATGGGTGACCAGCACGGCCTCTGGTCCCAGCTCCATGCGGTCCAGCATCTCGGCCTGGCTGGACAAGTCCCAGATGCTTTTCCGCGTCAGTTCCGGGTCGGGGCTGTTCAGCAGCACGAATTGCGAGGGGTGGAAGGACAGGCGGATGTCCAGTTCGCGCGACCGGGCGCCAACGGCGCGCAACTCCGCGTCGGACTCGGCCACCATGCCGTGGAACTGCGGCATGTCCGGGTGGGTCGCGTAGGGCGCCAGGTCGGACGACATGCGATACATGCCGATGCGCCGCTTCTGCAAGTGGTCAAAGATGGCGTGCAGGCATTCGAGCGAGGTCTTGAGGTGCGGCCCCTTCTGCCACCTCCTGGTGTCGTTGCTTTTCAGGCCCGGTACGCCCATCACCTTCACCGGGAAGCCCAGGCGCAAGGGGGTCATGCTGCGTCCTCATGTGCCGGCACTTCGTCCTCCGTTCCGAACCCCAGGCCGCGTATGAACCAGTTCCAATCCGCCGGGCGCAACGCGCCGCCGGTGGCCTGGCGATGGCCGTTGCCATAGGCGCCGTCCGCCCCCGGTGGGCGGTGGTCCGCCAGGAACGCCACTAGGTCCCGATCCCGCCCGCCCCGCACGGCGAAGTGGACCCAGCCCGGCCGGTATCCCGTGTTGGCCGCCAGCACGATGGAACCTTTCAGGCGTCCGCGCCATTGCTGGGCGATCAGCGGATGCACCTGCGCGGGCGAGCTGAACCGGATCAGCGCCACATCGCCCCGCACCTTGGGCGCAGCGCGGCGGGCGGCGTCCAGCTCCGTCTTGACCTCCGCCTTGGCCGCACGCAGGGCAGCGGCCTCGGGGCGAGCGCCCTTGGTGATGTCCCGCGGACCGTCCGCTTGCATCAGCAGCGCCAGCGCGGCGGACGCGTCGCCTGCAGCGGTCCGTCGCGGGGCGTTGACCAGGGAGGCGGCATCGCGCAGGGCGGTGATGCCGTAGCGCCGGGCCTCGGTCATTTCGGGAAAGCCCGCGTCCTCCGCCATGTCGCCGATCAGGCCGACAGCGGCGATCCACAGCCAGGCCGATGCGTCCGTAAGCGCGCTGGCGCACCAGTAGGCAAGGAGGCTGCTGGTGGGGATCGGGTCCGCGCTGTAACCGGTGATGACGGTGGCGCCAGCCGGCAGCGCGCCGGGGATGTGGTGGTCCACTACGACCGTCGGCACGCCGGGCATGGGCAGGTCCGGCTGTATGCCGAGGTCGGTGATGACCACGCCGCCCACGGGCGTGCCGGCCAGTTCGGCCCGCATCTCCTCGGTCCAAGCGCCCTCGCCGCGCCCGACGACGCGGATGCGGACCTGCCAGCCCGCGGCGCCGAACGCCCGGGCGAACAAGGCGCCGGCGGACAGGCCGTCAGCGTCGTTGTGGCAGAGAACGAGAACCGGCGCGGCGCGGTCAAACGCGGTGACAGCCGACCGGAACGCTTCGGCGGCGTCGGCGGCTAGTTGAGAGCGGAAGGCGGGTGCGATGACATCCATCCCCGCCATAATGCGTGGATGTGGCCCGGGTTTGCTGCCGTTGGCAAGGACGGGTCGGCTACCCACGGTGGAGTGACAGCCGGGCAGCGGCGCATTAACGGGCGGCGCCAGAAAGCGGGCGCCGCGCAGCCGCGTTTTGCACGGCTGCGCGGTGCTGCGGCTCAGCCGCGGGTGCGGCGGCGTAGCGTCCCAAGCCCGAGCAGCGCGCTGCCCAGCACGGCCAGCGTTGCGGGCTCCGGAACGTCATTGGCCGTCACCGACACGTCGTCGAGCGCCTGCCAGGTCGGGTCATTGCGGCCTGCAAACGTGATCGTCGTGTTGACGTCGGTGGCTGCGACGGTGAAGCTTTCCAGGGTATAGCCGAATGCTGGGTCGTTCAGAGACTCGAAAACCTGAGTATTCCCGAAGTAGGCCTGGAACTCGTTCGGCGTGCCGCCGTCGCTGGCGAAGTAGAAGCTGAACGTGTAGGCCTCGCCCGGTGTCGTCGCGATTGTCTGCGATATGGAGTCCAGCGAGCCAACAGACCCGAAATACGCGGCATACGACCCGGAGTTGGTGCCTTCGTTGAAGTTATCCACAAACCCACCGCCTCCGGACCAGCCCGTGAGGTCACCGGTTTCGAAGCCCGGGTTCGTTACCAGATTGGAGTCGGCTGCGGCGGGGCCGGCGATTGCGGCCATGATTACCATCATAGCGGACAAGTGTTTGAAAGACTTAATCAACTTACTCTCCTAGCAAGGGTTTCGTTACGTAATAAGCAATACCCATGCCAAGGATTTAAACAATTGCTATTGCTGATAAGTTGTTCTGAGATGCCGCGTAATTCTTTACGCATGTAAGCTTTGCTGACATCCTTCTCTGGACATCGGAGCAAAGTTGTTGGCCGTTATTTAACGGAAATGAAACTCAGCCCTGACATCATGCTTTCTTGCCGGCAACGGAATGAGGATCTCGACCATGCGGCCGGACGGATAGTCCTGCAGCCCTTGAGTGAAGCCCTGGCTCGGCGGGCCAGCGAAGCTGCATCGCGCCGGTGACGTCAACTGCACCTGTCCTTGCGAGGCGCGGCCACCCATCGTCAGGACGATGGGCGGCTTCAAACCCATGACGATCACGCGCCGCCTCGCCACACGCTTCGCTCAGGCTTTGGTAGGCCAGCCCGGGCCTGCCTTCACCCTGCCGTGGCCACGGCACGCCGCAGCCCAGCCGCAGCAGGGGCTACGCATGAGATTTTGTATCGGTCACATACGGAGTTCATCAGCTACCCAGCCAGGAGTTTGAGCATATAGGCGTCGTTCCAGGCGGCCTTTTTGCGCCGGGCCCGCACGCTGGCTTTGGTTGTCTTGTCGCGGCCGACGATGTTGAGCGCGATCTTGCGCAACAGGGCCAGGTTGCGTGCCGCGGTGCGGTCGCGCACGCGGCTGTCATCCTCGCGAAACGTCACATCCAGCACCCAATGCAGGGTGTGGTGAGTAGGCCGGAGGGATTGCACCTCCGGCCTCTCGTAGAACTGTGCGTG
>CAXTDP010000221.1:0-8299 GCA_964242295.1 uncultured Acetobacteraceae bacterium
GTGGCTGGTCGAGTTCGGCATCGTCGGCGCGGCGGCCGGCGTGATCGCGGCGCTGGTGGGCACGTTGGCAAGCTGGGGCGTGGTCCACTACCTCATGCGGGCGGACTGGGTGTTCCTGCCCGGCATCCTTTCGGCGACCTTGCTGGGGTGCGTGGCGCTGATGCTCGGATTCGGCTATGCTGGCACAGCCTCGGCCTTGCGCGCACGGGCGGCGCCATTCCTGCGCAACGAGTAGCTGCCTGCTCAATGCAGAGCTGGATTGCCGAATCCGCTTGATCCAGCAAGGGTTTCATCCAACATAGGCAACAAGGGCATCCTGCCCTCGTTCATCGAAGGACAAAGAGCTATGGCCTTCCTACCCGACCGGACCTACGCGCCGGCCACAGTCGCAGCCAGCGATGTTGACGCCGGACTGCGCAGCTACATGCTGCGGGTCTATAATTGGATGTCGTCCGGCCTCGTGCTGACCGGCATCGTCGCCTACGGCATCGCCAACACCAGCCTGATTGACCTGTTCTACCAGCGCGTGGTGACGGCCCGCGGCGTCGGCGTCCAGCCGACCATTCTGGGCTATGCCGCCATCTTCGCGCCGCTGGCGTTCGTGATGGTGCTCAGCTTCGGCGTCAACCGGCTGTCGCGCACCGCCACGCAGGCGCTGTTCTGGGCCTTCGCCGCCGCAATGGGCGCGTCGCTGGCCAACATCTTCCTGATCTACAGCGGCGGCAGCATCGCCCGGGTGTTCTTCATCACCGCCGGCACTTTCGGTGCTATGAGCCTGTGGGGCTACACGACCCGGCGGGACCTGACGCAGATGGGCAGCTTCCTGATGATGGGCCTGATCGGCATCATCCTCGCGTCGGTGGTCAATATCTTCATCGGCAGCACCGCGCTGCAGTTCGGGATCAGCATCCTGGGCGTGCTGATCTTCGTCGGCCTGACCGCCTATGACACCCAGCGGATCAAGAACGACTACCAGCAGTTCGCCTACGCCGAGGGCACGGACATCGCCGCCAAGCGCAGCGTGTTCGACGCGCTCACCCTGTATCTGAACTTCATCAATCTCTTCACCCTGCTTCTGCAGCTCTTCGGCGGGCGCAGCAGCAACAACTAACCTAGCTGGTGTACTAACAAGGCTCCGGGGAGCAATCCCCGGGGCTTTTTTTGTGCCCGTTTTCCAGGGCGGTAGGAGTCAACTTGCCGTGGGCCGCCTGGCTTGTTCGACCGAACGCCGCACATGCTGCGTTGCAATAAGCAATGCTGCCGGATTTCCGGCCGAGGTGCCTGGCGATGGGTTTGGTAAAGTATGCGCTGAAGTTCCGCGTCTCGTTCTATGTCCTCAGTATCCTGATCCTCGTCCTCGGCGCGGCGTCCATCGTAGTGGCGCCGAAGGACGTGCTGCCCGAGGTGAACATCCCCGTGGTCACGGTGATCTGGACCTACACCGGGCTGTCCACCAAGGAGATGGAAAGCCGCGTCACGACGTATTCCGAGTTCTCGCTCAGCAACAACGTCAACGGCATCAAGAACATCGAGAGCACGACCCTGCAGGGTGTCGCCGTCGAGAAGATCTACTTCCAGCCTGACGTCAGCATTGACCTCGCCATCTCCCAGGTTGTTTCCGCCACCAACAGCATACGCGCCGTGCTGCCGCCGGGCATCAACCCGCCCATCGTCGTCCGCTACAGCGCCTCGTCCGTCCCGGTCATCCAGCTCGCCCTGTCGTCGGACCGGCTCAGCGAGCAGCAGCTATTCGACTACGGCCAGTACCGGGTCCGCCAGGCGCTGGTGACCGCACCCGGCGCCACGCTCCCGGCGCCGTACGGCGGCAAGCAGCGCCAGATCATGGTGGACCTCGACCTCAAGGCCCTGGAGGGCTACGGCCTGACGCCGAGCGACGTGGTCACCGCAGTCACGGCGCAGAACGTCACGGTCCCCTCGGGCTTGGCCAAGTTCGGCGACCTGCAATACGTCATCCAGCTCAACTCCTCCCCGGGCGCCTTAGACGTGCTGAACTCCATCCCGTTGAAGGTGGTGAACGGCACGCCTGTGCTGATGCGCGACGTCGCCCAGGTCCGAGACGGCTACCAGGTCCAGCAGAACATCGTCCGCAAGGACGGGTCACGGTCCGTGCTGCTGACCGTCCTCAAGAACGGCAACGCCTCCACGCTCACGGTGGTGAACAATGTGAAGCGGCTGCTCGGCGGCATCCGGGCCGCAGCACCAGAGGGGCTGACGATCACCCCCCTGTTCGACCAGTCGGTGTTCGTGTCCGGCGCCATCAGCGACGTGGTGCGGGAGGGCGGCATCGCGGCCGGGCTGACCGGGCTGATGATCCTGCTGTTCCTCGGCTCCTGGCGCTCGACCCTGATCGTGCTCGTGTCCATCCCGCTGGCGATCATGACCTCGCTCGCCATCCTGACCGCCTTGGGTGAGACGATCAACATCATGACCCTCGGCGGCCTGGCGCTCGCGGTGGGCATCCTGGTGGACGACGCGACCGTCGCCATCGAGAACACCTACCGCCTGCTGGAGCAGGGCAAGGACTTCAAGGTTGCGGTGGTCGAGGGTGCGTCCGGCATCGCCAAGCCCGCGCTGATCTCGACCCTGGCGATCTGCACCGCGTTCGTGTCCGTGCTGTTCCTGACCGACGCCGCCAAGTATATCTTCACGCCCCAGGCATTGGCGGTCGTCTTCGCCATGCTGGCCTCCTACGGCCTGTCGCGCACGCTCGTTCCCATCCTGGTGGACGTGCTGGTGGCCGGAGAAAAGCACGGAGAGGCCAAGGAGGAGCCCAAAGGCATATTCGGCCGCTTCCATGCCGGCTTCGAGCGTCGTTTCCGCAAGTTCCAGGGCGGCTACCTCGCCCTGCTGGCCGCCGTGCTGCGCCGCCGTTGGGTGACCCTCGGCGTTGCCGCGGGCACGCTCGCAATCGGCGGCGGCCTGTTCCTGTTCGTGGGCCGCGACTACTTCCCGCAGATTGACGGGGGGCAGATGCAGTTGCACGTCCGCACCCGGTCCGGCCTGCGCATCGAGGAAGCGGAGCGGTTCTTCCAAAAGGTCGAGGACGTGGTGCGTGAGGTCGTGCCGCAGCGCGACCTGGACGGCATCCTCGACAACATCGGCCTGCCCTCGAACAACTATAACCTCGCCTTCTCCGACGGCTCCACGGTCGCCTACAACGACGGGCAGGTGCTGATCTCGCTCAAGTCGGGCCATGCCCCGGCGGCGAGCTACATGCGTACGCTGCGCAGTGTGCTCGCCGAACGGTTCCCGGAGGGCGTGTTCTACTTCCAGCCCGCCGACATCATCACCCAGGTGCTGAACTTCGGCCTGCCATCGCCCATTGACATACAGGTGACGGGCAAGGATGCCCCCAAGAACCAGGCAGCCGCACAGGCGATTCTGGCCCGCTTGAAGCATGTGCGCGGCGTGGTGGACGCCCACATCCAGCAGATCCTGGACGCGCCGGAGTACTACGTCTCGGTGGACCGCCAACGGGCGCAGCAGTTGGGATTGTCGGTCCAGCAGGTCGCCACCAACGTCAACGTGTCGCTGTCGTCCTCCACCCAGGTCAGCCCCAACTTCTGGTCGGACCCTACCTCGGGCATCCCCTACCAGGTGGCGGTGCAAACGCCGGAGTATCGCGTCGCCACGCTCGCTGACCTGCAGAACACGCCGCTGGCGGCGTCGGGCGCCGGGCAAACCCAGCCGCTGTCCAACGTCGCCACCATGAAGCGGCAGGGAACGCAGATTGTGGCCACCCACAGCAACACCCAGCCAACGTTCGACGTTTACGCCAACGTGCAGGACCGTGACCTTGCCTCCGTCGCCGCTGACATCCGCGCCATCACGGATGACGTCGGCAAGGGCTTGGGCGCAGGTAACCGTATCCTCGTGCGTGGCCAGATCGAGAGCATGCAGTCGGCATTCCGCAACATCGGCTTGGGCCTCGTGGCTGCCGTGGTGTTTGTTTATCTGCTGATGGTGGTGAACTTCCAGAACTGGGGCGATCCCTTTGTCATCCTGGCAGCCCTGCCCATCGCCTTTACCGGCATCATGGTCAGCCTGTTCGCCACTGGCACCGCGCTCAGCATCCCGTCGCTGATGGGCGCGATCATGTCGGTCGGCGTCGCCTGCGCCAACTCGATCCTGCTGGTGACGTTCGCCCGTGAGCACCGCGAGGAAACCGGCTCCAGCGCCCTCGACGCGGCAATGGAGGCAGGCAAGCAGCGGCTGCGCCCAGTGCTGATGACCGCGCTTGCCATGTTCGTGGGCCTGATCCCGATGGCGCTCGGCCTGGGCGATGGGTCCGAGCAGAACGCCGCTCTGGCCCGTGCGGTGATGGGTGGCGTCGCCTTTGCAACCTGCTCGACCCTGCTGTTCGTGCCGTTCCTGTATGCAACCCTTCGCCGTGGTGAAGCAAAAGCCCTGGCGGACTACGTGTGAGGCCCCCGCATGGATCAGCGTGACGCCGTCGAAGAGTTGCGTGCTCTGGCGCGTCCAAACCGCGTCAGACCTCCCCGACCGCAGGACGACGCGGGCCAGGCGCCGGCAGAGAGCGACGATACCGGCAGCGCCCAACGGTCGGCGCCGGCATTCAAGGCCCGCGGTGGCCTGCTCAATCGGCTGTTGCGGCACTCTCCCGTTGATCCCGCACCTGCGGACCGTCCGCATCGGCGGCGTCGCAAGGGCAGCGAGGCCGCACCAGCCCAGCGCGAGCAACCGGTTCAACGCGAGCAGCCAACCCAGCGCGAGCATCAGGGCGCACCCAAGCCCGACCCGGCCAAGCAGCCCGGCGAACACGCGTCGGACGCGCCGCCGAAGCATGTATCCCGCCTGGTGTATATCGTCCCCGCGGTGCTGGTGGTCGGCCTCGTTGGCTGGGGTGCCTGGACGCATTGGAGCGAAAGCAAGCGGGCCACCGAGGTGCAGCAGGCCGCCGAGGACTACAAGCCGACGCTCCGCACCGCCGAGGCCAAGCGGGAAGACGGTCCCATCAGCTTGACCCTGCCAGCAACGACGGCGCCGTTCGACTCGGCAAGGCTATACGCCCGCGCCACCGGATATGTGGCCGAGCGCCGCGTTGACATTGGCTCCCGCGTCAAGAAGGGCGATCTGCTGCTCCGCATCGGCGCGCCCGACCTGAACGCCCAGCTTGTCCAGGCAGCGGCGCAGCTCGGACAAACCCGGGCCGCCCTGATCCAGGCGCAGGCGAACGTGCAGTCATCGCAAAGCACCGTGGACCTGGCGCGCGTGACCAATGGCCGCACCAGCACCCTGGCCGCCCAGGGCTGGGAAACCAGGCAGAATGCCGACAACACCCGCGCCAACGTGCAAACCGGCGCCGCCGCCGTGGACGCCGCCAAGGCGGCCGTGACGGTGGCCGAGGCCAACGTCGCCGCACAGCTTGCCGGGGTGCAGCGGCTGCAAGCACTCGTGGGCTACCTGGACGTGACGGCGCCGTTCGATGGCGTGGTGACGTCCCGGTCCGTGGACGTTGGCGACCTAGTTAGCGCCGACTCCTCAGGCGGCACCGCCCTGTTCGCGCTGCAGCGTACCGACATCCTGCGCATACAGGTGGCGGTGCCGCAAAGCGGGGCGGTGACGATGCGTGATGGCCTTGCCGCCAAGGTTCTGGTTCAGGAACTGCCGGGCCAGGAGTTCACCGGCACCGTTTCGCGCAACGCCGTAGCGCTCGATCCGGCATCCCGCAGCGTCGCGGTCGAGGTGGACGTGCCGAACGACGACGGCCGACTGCGTCCGGGCCTCTACGTGACCGTCGTGATCTCCATTCCGCGCGAGCACCCCGGCGTCGTCATCCCAGATGAGGCCGTGCTGTTCAACGGACAGGGCTTGCGGGTCGCGGTGGTGGACAAGGATGACACTATACACATGCAGGATGTCACAATCGCACGTGACTTCGGAACGACCGTCGAGTTGCGCGACGGCCTGAATGGCGGTGAGCGCGTCGCTCTCAGCCCGCCGGTTGACCTTGTGGACAAGGAAAAGGTGAAGGTGCAGGCGCCACCGGACAACAAGAACGGCAGCACACCGGGACAGCCCCCCCAGCCGGACAAGGGCAAGGCAGGCACGTAGCACTTGCCGGCTCCCGTTGTCCCTTTCACACCAATGGAGCAGAGTGCGCTACCTCAGTCGGCAGCAAAGCAAGCTCGATAGCCCACCCCGTGCCAACAGATACAGCAACGGGGCGGGTCAAATCGAATTCCAGAGGGGTCGTCGGGGTTTCAGCTAAATTGTAGGCTGGTTTTGCTGCCGACGCTACTCCGCGCCTTCTCCGTCCGTCTCGACCTCTGCGCCGGCATCATCCACTTCGACCGCGGCGCCCTTCACGATGCTTTTGAGATAATCAGCCAGCTTGGCCGCAGCCGTCGCTTTGTCGGTACCATCCAGCGCCGCCATCTCCGCAGCCAGGCGGTCCATCGCGGCCTCGTAGATTTGCCGCTCGCTGAAGCTTTGGTCCGGCTGCCCGGCATTGCGGTGCAGGTCGCGTACCACCTCGGCAATGGCCATGGGATCGCCGGAGTTGATCTTGGCCTCATATTCCTGGGCACGGCGCGACCACATCGTGCGCTTGATCCGGGCGCGGCCTTTCAGCAGCGCCAATGCGTCATCGAACAGCTTGCGCGTTGCCAGCTTGCGCAACCCGGCGGTGCGCGCCTTCGCAACCGGAACACGCAGCGTCATCCGGTTCTCTTCGAAGGTGATGTGGATCAATTCCAGCTTATGGCCGGCGATTTCCTCCGTGGCGATGCGCTCGACCTTGCCGACGCCGTGGGTGGGATAAACGACATAGTCGCCCTCAGCGAAATCCTCCTTGGCAGCCATGGCGCGCGGAGCAATCTGGGGACGGCCATGCATGCCGGGCATGTGACCAGGCATCTTCGGCGGGGAACGGAATTGCGCCTCGGCCGCGGGCTTCGCGGCGGGTGCTGCGGCAGCCTTCACGGCAGCCTCATCGGGAACGTCTTCAACGGCGGGCTTGGTCGGCACCGGGCAAACTCCTGGCCTGCCCAAGGCGGCAGGCGGATGGGTTGTAATGCTGGAATGCCGCTACCCCGGCCGGCCTGGCGGACCGGAGATGGGAGCGCGGTATTGCGTCGCCACCATATCACAGGAGCCGCCCTTTTCATAATGGTCGGCAGACACGACAGATTTGCATCAGCCTGTCAGCGTGCCGGAGCAGGGTCCTGCCCAATGTCCGGCAGAACCCAACCGGCACCTCCCACCCTCGGCACAATCAGGGCGACGACCAACCCCGCATGCCTGCTAAGGCTTGCCCGGAGCATCAGAAAACAAGCTCTCCTTGTCGGGCTTGTCCTTCCACTCGTCCGCGTCATCAGGCGGCACGCCCTTGCGGACGATGTTGGGCCACTGCATCGAGAAGATGCGGTTGCGCTCGGCCCAGGCCGCCGCGCGGTCGTCGCTGTCGGGCACAATGGCCTCCGCCGGGCACTCCGGCTCGCACACGCCGCAGTCGATGCATTCATCCGGATGGATCATCAGCATGTTTTCGCCGACGTAGAAGCAGTCCACCGGACATACCTCCACGCAGTCCATGTATTTGCACTTGATGCAGTTCTCGGTGACCACGTAGGTCATCGTACGCCCCTTTTTATCCAATCCAGGACTGCTTGCCCCGGGACACCCTTAGAGTGGGTCGGTATGCAGTCCTTTCATCCCCCGGCGCAAGGTGGCGGCCCCCCGCTGCTCCCTCTCCCTCCGGGAAAGGGCCGGGGTGAGGGGTCTTGGTTGCGGGGCGGAGCGCGTAAAGGTTCAGACGGGCAGTAACCGGCCACAGCCAAACGCCGTGCCCGCTCGCCCATTTACCCCGCCCCTCCTCCAGGGGGAGAAGGATCAACCTCCTCATACAGCGCCTGGGCTTCCGGCGCCGGCCCACGCCGCGCGGCGAGCGACAGCACCCGGACAACCCGCACATCGCCGCGGAGCGGGATTGTCAGCACGTCGCCAGGACGCAGGCGGGCATGCGGCTTGTCCGTCACCTGGCGGTTGATCCGCACCAGGCCTTCTGCCACCAGCCGCGCGCAATCGGCGCGGGCCTTCATGAAGCGGGCGCACCACAGCCACTTATCCAGCCGTTGCCAGGCACGATCCTCCGCACCGCTGTCAGCCCCGCTCAACCCGGCGCGCTCACCGGTTGATGCCTCGCTGCCGCATCCCCTGGCGCAGCGCGCCAAGGGCCGCGAACGGACCCTCCGCCACGCGCGCCGGAACCGGCGGCGGCAGCACAGGTGCCGGGACTGGCGGGCGGCGGCGGGCC
>CAXTDP010000222.1:0-8295 GCA_964242295.1 uncultured Acetobacteraceae bacterium
TTCAATGCTTATAGAGCATCGATCCGTCGCGGGAGTGTTCGAAGGAACTTGGGCAGAGTCTGCCGCGCAAACAGCCGCAGGGCCGGGTTGTCGCTGGCCTTGCGCCACACCAGGGTCAGCTCGCTGAACACCGTCGGATACAAGGCGATCTGTTGCAGCGTCACGTTGGCGAAACCCAGCGTTCCGGCCGCGGCGGGCACCAGGGCGACGCCGATGCCCGCACCCACCAGGGCCAGCATCGTATGGATCTCGCGAGCGAACTGCACGAAGTTCGGGGTGATCCCCGCCGCGCGGAAGATCGATGAGACCAGGTCGTGATGGTAGCGGCTCTCGACCGGTGCGTACATGATCAGTTTCTGCCGATCCAAATCCTGCGCCCTCAGCATGCCGCCGCCTGCCAACGGACGAGCCTTCGGCACGGCAACGACGAACGGCTCACGGCTGATCGAGACATATTCCAAGCCGCGCCGGTCGATCGGCATCCGCAACACACCCAAGTCGATCCGGCCGGTGGCCAGCGCCTCCGCCTGATCTGCCGTTACCATCTCCTTGAGCACAAGCTGCACATGGGGCAGCTCGGCGGCAATGAACGACACGAGCCGGGGGAGTACGCTGTAGCTGGCGGCCGGGATGAAGCCGAGTGTGAGCACCCCGCCCTCGCCCTTTGCAATCCGGCGCGCCGTCAGCAACGCCTCGTCCACGGTGCGGAGGATCTCTCGGGCGTCTACCAAGAAGGCCTTGCCGGCGGGTGTGAGGCCAACGAAGCGGCTCGACCGCTCGACGAGCTTGGTCCCGACAGCCTGCTCTAGTTGCTGCAACTGACGGCTGAGCGGTGGCTGGGTCATGTTGAGCCGTGTGGCGGCCCGGCCGAAGTGCAACTCTTCGGCCAAGGCCACAAAGCATCGCAGTTGGATCAGCTCGGTCATCTATGCGTGCTATGCATCATCGCGCTATCTTAGAGCATCGAAGCTGTAACGCATCATGCATGCTGCTGCTTCAGGGATCCCTGAGTGAGATGCCCGGGCGAGACACCCAGCCTCGTCCCACATGGATCGTCCAAAGGTTTCGAAGCGTCGGCCTGAGCGGGTCTAGACCTAACCGAAACAGCCTGGCGTTCGGTATGTGCTTACCCGCGTCCACGTTCGGGTAGGTGTCATGAACGCCAATTGGCGGCGCAGGACGATGAACAAGGTGCAGGGTTCAGGCCGGCCCCGCCCCGAGCGCCTGGTAGAGCGCGGTTTTGCTGACCTTCACGCGTACCGCTGCCTCGCGCACCGTCAGGCCCTTTGCAATGTGCTCGCGTGCCTGCCGGAGCTTGTCTTCGTCACGGTCGGCTTGCGCCCGCCCTTCCGCCCCCGCGTCGCTGCCGCCGCCAGGCTTGCACGGATGCGCTCCGGGCTTAGGTCGCGCTTGAACTGGCCGAGCGTTCCGAAGATGTGGAACACAAGCCGACCACCGGGTGTGGTGGTGTCAATGGCTTCCGTGAGCGACCGGAGCCCGACGCCGCGCTTGGCCAGGTCCGTGACGGTCTCGGTCAGGTGGGGCGGTGAACGGCCGAGCCGGTCGAGTTTCCAGACGACCAGCACCTCGCCGTCCCATACATAATCAAGTATAGCTTGCAGCCCGGCGCGGTCAGCGCGGGCACCAAACGCCCGGTCCTCGAACACCTTGTCGCATCCGGCAGCCGCCAGCGCGTCAAGCTGGAGCGATAGGTTCTGGTCTTGCTTGCTCACCCGCGCGCAGCCGACGTTCGCCAAGGCTGCCCTGTCCGTTTTCCCGTACGTTGAGCTGAAGCCCTTTGGTGAGACAGAGAATCACGGACAGCTCGGCTACGTCATAGCCCTGGGCTGCTGCGCAGCAGCCCAGGGCTGATTGGACTCGAACTCCATCGGCGACAAATAGGCAAGAGCCAAGTGGAGCCTTTGGCGATTGTAGGCGGTCTCGATGAACTCCCTGATGGCAGCGCTAGCATGGCCTTGGTGTACGCTGGGTTGGTGCGTCCTGGTTCAGCTTGACAGGCAAAAGGGCCGTTCAAGGTCAGGGGGGAGCCTCCTGCGCCGGTCTGATTCGGTAGAGCACCGGCTGCTCAGCCAATCGGGGTGAGACAAGGGCAGGGCGCATGAGTTCAGCCCCGATCTGAAGAAGGCGGACAGGGCATCAGCCCGGGCGGTTCAGGCGGCCGAACAGCGCGCGGGCACCGTTGTTTATCTCCGATAGCTTGCCCGGCGGCAGGCCCTCTGCCTCGTCAAGGCGGCGCGTGAAGGTCTTGGACACCGCGGTCGAGGCATAGGGGTAGTCTGTGCCGTAGAGGATGTGGCCGGGCCGGGCGAAGGCCAGCAGGCTCGGCAGCCCGCTGGGCGCCACGAGCGCGGCGTCGAAATAGAACCGGCCCATCTCGTCCAGCAGCGACTCGGCCGACCGGTCAGGTGTGAGGGAGGCGGTCAGCTCGGCGAAGCGGCTGGCGGCGTAAGGCAGGAAGCCGCCGCCGTGCGACAGGATGACCTTGACGCGTGTGAAGCGCGTCATGTGGCCGGCCACCACCAAGTGCAGCGCGGCTCGCGTCGTATCGGCGGGATAGTCCTCGATCGGCCCCGGCAGGCCCGGCAGCACGGCGGCTTCGGGCGTGGTCGGGTGAACGAAGACGACGGCGGACCGGCGGTCAAGCTCCTCCCAAATCGGAAGCAGACGGTCGTCGCCGAGATAGATGCCCTCGAAGTTACTGTGCAGGCACACGCCATCGACGTCCTGCTCGTCATAGCAGCGGCGTATCTCCACAAGGCCGGCGTCAACGTCAGGCAAGGCGAGGGTCGCGAGATAACCCAGCCTGTCCGGACGACGGGTGACCAGCTCGGCGCCGTAATCGTTGACCCTGCGCGCGATCTCGACCCGCTCGGCACCCTTCCAGCCCTCAATGCCGGGCGCGGTGAGCGACAACATGCTGATCGCGATCCCTTCGTTGTCCATGAAGGCTATGAGCTGGTCGGGAGACCAGTCCGGCGCTCCCCAGCCGGACGGGTCGCCGCCATGAAGAGGCAGGTCCTTGGCCCAGAAAGGCGGCACGAGGTGAGTGTGAACGTCAATGCGGTCCGCGCCCATGATGAGGTGCTCCATGTTGTTGCAGGTCTAACGGGTGCTAGGGTCGGTCTCGACCGGGGCCGTCCAGCCATCAGCAGCTTGTCCGGCGTGATCGGTTGATTGCGCATCCACGCGCGGCAGGCTGGGCCGCCGCTGTGCCGTATAGTGCCAAGCAGTCCGCCGCGGCCCGTCTCCGTCCCCCGACGCTCGTTGCAGGGCTAACAGTTCCGCACATCGGCCTGCTCATCCGCATGCAAGGGCGACGCCGGACAGCAGCAACGCGGGGGCTGCAAGCGGCCACGTCCCATAAGGCTGCAACGGCGCCAGCAACGCCGCTTCGGTGGTCGCCCCCGCTAACAGGAACAGCCACATGGCCCCTTGCAGCGCCCAGCCGAACCCCTGACCCTTGCCGCACAGGGCCTTGCCGACCCCTTGGCCGACCTTGACAAGCGTGCCAGTCACATAGGTCAGGCTGACGCTGGCCTGCCCGACTTGCGTCATGGAGGCGTTCAGCGCTCCCATTGCTAGCACGATCAAGAGCGTTTCCCATGCTGGCTCGGCAGCGCCCGCCGCGAGCAGAACGGCAACGAGGAAGCCCACCGCGGCCGGGTGACGCCGTCCCGTCCATTCGGCTAGCACCGTGCCGGCTGCAGCCCCGGCGGTGAAGCAGCCAATGATCCCCAGGATGACGCCGCACCGGCGCATGTCGCCATCGCTGATGGCCTTGCCGAGCAAGGTCGTGTTGCCGCTCATGAAGGAGACGAACAGGTTCTGCAGCCTGAACAGGCCGTACACGTCGGTCGCCCCAGCCAGGAAGGCCATCCCTCCAGCGAGCAGCAGCGCACCGAAGGTGGAGCCGCCATCGGTCCCGGTCTTCTCGCCAGCCTTCATGTTCGGCTGCGTCTCGTGAGCCGGGCCGCCCTCAATCTCGGCGAAGCCTCGCAGCAGCAACCGACGCTGCGCGCCCGCCACAGCGGCAAGCGCCATGTCATGCTACAAACGCCATCCGGCCTGGACCGGAGATTGCCACAAGAAGGCATCCGCCAACGATGGACAGGTTGGAGAAGAAAGTGTTCCGGCCAACCGATCTCGCCTCGCCCTGCTTGGACCAGAAGCGCACGAACAGGAAGGTGGCAACCAGCATGAACAAGCCGAGCAGCAGCGCCATCGGCCTCGCATAGACGCCCAGGATGAGTGACGCGACGCCAACTGCCTCGAACACGCCGATGCCGCGCTCGATCAGGTGCGGGAACGGCAGGTGCAGGCTGCTCAGCATCGCGATCTCCCGCGGCGGCGCCTTGAACTTGTCATAGGCGCTCGCGGCGAAGACCAAGGCCAGAAGGCATCGGGCGACGAGCAGGCCGAGATCGTCGTAGCGGGCAAGGCCATCCAAGATCGGCATGACGCCTCAACTCCCCATGGCTGCAGGCTTTGCAGCGCGGCCTCGCGGGGTGGACACATAGGCGGCCAGCATCCACCTGCCGCCTGGCCGCGACAGCACCACAAGGGAGAGGTTGTCCAGTTCGCGCGTGGCGCCGCCAGTCTCCACGGTCATCCGCTGCCAGCCATAGACCAGCACGCTGTCCGCAAGCCGCACGGTCCGGTCGATGCCATGCTCGATCTTCCGGTAAACGTCCGTGCCGGCCGCCAGCCCGCGCAGGTAGTCGGCCGCGTCCTGGCGCACGCCGCTCGAGTGCGTGTAGATCAGGCCCTCGTCGAACATGGCGGCAAGGCTGGCGGCGTCGCCTCGGACCATCGCGTCATATCGGCGGTCCTCGAAAACTGTGACTTCGGAGAGCAGGGCTTCATCGTTGTCTACCACTGTTCGGCTCCTGTCTGGTTTGGTGCTTCGCGGCTCATCGAGCATCATGGATCGCACTGGCTTCCGGCCTGCTCCGGTGCAGCAGGTCCCGCAAGTGTTCCGTCCAGAGCGCCGGCTCCGACAATGTCTGGTGACCCTTTGATGCGTCACTCGCGGGCAGCAGCACGGCGCGGCCGTCCCGTACCTGCGCGATCATGCCGTCCATCACGCCCAGCTCCGCCGGGTTGACCGCATCATCGGCGAAGTTCACGGCGAGCAGCGGCGCCTGGATGCGGTGCAGGTGCTCCGCGGGATCGTAGTCCCGTGACGCTTCGAATTCCCAAGCCAAGTCGAGCAGGTTCTCGCGCATAAGCGCCTCGCCCGCGACGGACTGGATGTAGGTGTCCGCCTGCTCAGGGCTACCCAGTTGCTCGGCCAGCCGCGCTGGGCTGGCAGCCATCATCTGGAACAAGACCCACGCCAAGCCCAGGCCGCGCGGCGGCGCGTCATGCCGCCCCGGCTCGTCAAGACGGGCAAGCTGCAGCAGCAGCCGGCGCCACAGCAGGTTGCGCCCGGTGACGCGCTCCGGAAGGCTCGCGACGGGCATCAGCGCGTCCATCATGTCGGGGTGGCGCCCGCCCCACATCCAGGTCTGCATGCCGCCCATGCTGGTGCCCATCACCAGGCGGAGCCGCCGCAGTCCAAGACCCTCCGTCACCAGGCGGTGCTGCGCCGCCACCATGTCGGCGTAACCGTAGCAGGGGAACGATTGCCCCATCCCATCGCTCGGCTTGCTTGATCCTCCATGTCCGATAGCGTCCGGCAGGATAATGAAGTGGCTGCGGGCATCGAGCGGGCCGCTGGGGCTGAACATCGCGCCTGCGAAGGCCGGCTGCAGGAACTGGCGCCCGCTGCCGGCCGTGCCGTGCAGAAGCAGGACCGCGTTGCCGCGGCCAGGCGCCAGGGTGCCAAGGGTTTGGTAGGCGAGCCGCACGTCCATGCGCTCGCCGTCCGAGAAGGCGAAGCCCTCCGCGGTGAATAAGCCCTCAGCCGGAACTGGCTGCCAATCCATGACGCGCCTCAGAAGAAGGACAAGGCTTCGACGCCGACGCCGGCCTGGACGGTCCGCAGCACCTCGGCCCGGTCCAGGTTGCAGACGGCGAGCGTGCCCTCGTTCTGGTTGGCGATCAGCACCGTGCGGCCATCCGTGTGGAAGGCCATGTTCATCGGGCCTTGCCCCAGGCGCAGCAGTCGCTGCTGTCCCAGCCCGGCCCCAGGGCCAACATCGAACACCGTCGCCAGCGGCGCGTCGATGCTGGTGACGACGAGGTAGTGGCCGTCAGGGCTGTATCGCGCGATCTGCGCCGCCTTCTCGTGCCCGTCCAGCCCGACCGTGGACACTACCTCGTCGGTCGCGGTGTCCACCACCATGACCTGCGGCTTCTGCGCGTCCACGAGGACGACCGTCCTGCCGTCCGGCGACAGGCCGATCCCGGCCAGGCCGTTCGGCGCGGAGATCGTCCCGCGCCGCTTGCGGGCGGCCAAGTCGATCACTGAGGCGAACGGGTCCTCCTCGTTCTCGGTGTAGAGCTTGCTGCCGTCCGGCAGGATCTCGATCCGGTGCGCCTTGTTGGAGCCGACCTCGATGACATGCCCGATGGCGCCGGTCTTGGCGTCCATCTCAAGCACCACGCCGCTGTTCTCGCAGACGCAGTAGAGCTGGCCCTGTGGTCCCCAGCGCAGCCCATGCGGCGCGAGGTGAGGGTAGGTGCTGAAGTCGCCCATGTGCCGCCGAGCCTTGAGGTCAAACAGTGCGATCAGGTGGCCGGGGTGCGGGTTCTTGCCGTGGATGCCGTCGCCGTAGATCGGGACGTAGGCGATGTCCCGGTCCGGCGCGACCAGCAGCTCATGGACGCGTGGCGCGAACCCGTCGAGAGCGAGCACCGTCTCGTAGCTGTCCGGATCAAGAAACAGCACCTGGTTTCCCACCTTGTCGATGGCGATGAGGCCGCTGCTGCCGGTGAGGAAATTGGCGTCCGCCATGTCACGCACCTCCGAAGAAGGCGGTCAGCTCGCCCGCCGCTGCTTCGGGCTGCTCCTCCGGGATGAAGTGGCCGCAGTTGGCCACCACGCCGCCGCGCACGTCATCGGCAAAGGCCCGGAGCGGGGCCGCCATGTCTGCGATGGAACCTTGGTCGGCCCCGAGCGCCAGCACCGGCATGGCGAGCTTGCCCCGGGTAGCCAGCTCCCGGTTCTGCTGCGCCGAAATCGCGGCGGCGCGGTAGTAGGCCAGGCCGGCGCGCAGCCCGCCGGTTTTGGTGAAGACGCGCAGGTACTCGCCGATGTCGGCGTCGGAGAATGTCTCCGGATTGGCCGTCTTGCGGCGCAGAAACCAGTCCAGGTACTCACGCTCCCGGCCGCCAATCAGCATCTCCGGCAGGTCCGGCAGAGCGTGAAACGCGAAGTGCCAGGTGCGCCACGCCCGCTCCGGATCGGTCGGCAGGGCGTCCGGCAAGGTGATGCCCGGAATGCCAGCATCCATCAGAACCAGGCGCCGGACTTCGTTGCCGAACAGCGCCGCATAGGGGTAGGCCACCCAGGCACCGACATCGTGGGCAGCCATGCAGCACCGGTCCACACCAAGCTGCTGCAGGAGGCCGTGGACGGCTACCGCAAGAGTCTGGGTGTCGTAGCCGCCCTGCGGGCGGTCGGAGTCGCCCTGGCCCGGCAAGTCCGGTGCGATGATCCGGTAGGTCCCGGCTACCAGCGGCATGATCTTGCGCCAGGCAAACCAGCTTTCGGGGAACCCGGCAAGCAGGACGACCACCTCGCCGTCCTCCTTGCCGCCCGTGACGTAGTGCAGGCGCACGCCGCCTATAGTTGCAAACCGGTGCTCGAAGCCGGGCAAGGCCAGGTCCGGCTGGAACGCCGGCAAGGTCTCGATCAGCCTTGCCGGCGAAGGCGCTGGGTTTGGTTGTTGTACCATCATGGATGATCTCCATCGGAGGGGGCCTCAGGCCGTTCGGCCAGGAAGCAGGGCAGGGCCAGCACCGGCAGGCCAAGCCCGGCCCAAGTCGTCAGGGACCAGCCGCCATAGGCATAGGTCCAGCCGCCAAGCGCGGACCCGGCAGCACCCCCTGCGAAGAAGGTCGCCATGTAGAGGCCGTTGAGCCGGCTGCGGATCCCGGCGCCAAGCTGGTAAATCGCACGCTGGCCCAGCACGCCGTTCGCCGTCACACCGAAATCCAGCAGCACCGCCGCCGTGACCAGCATGGCAAGTCCCAGGTGCGATCTTTGTAGGCCAAGCCTGCTGAGCAGCAGCGACCCAGCCGCCACAGCTATGGCCAGGCCGGTCGCCGGCCTGGTCCAGCCCCGGTCCGCGGCACGGCCCGCGATGGGCGCGGCGACGGCGCCAGCCA
>CAXTDP010000223.1:0-8275 GCA_964242295.1 uncultured Acetobacteraceae bacterium
GCGCCCGGCGCACCCCGGCGCCGATGGGCTCCGGCCCGCTGATCGGCTGCGACACCTGCGGCCGGGTCAGCCGCGCCGCGCCCGGCGCGCCGTGCCGCCGGTGCAACTCCGAGTTGGAAATACGCAAGCCCAACAGCCTGGTGCGGACTTGGGCGTTCCTCCTATCGGCTGCGGTGCTGTATGTCCCCGCGAACCTTTTTCCGATCCTGACCTTGATCCGCTTCGGCAGCGGCCACCCCAGCACCATCCTGGGCGGGGTGAAGGAGTTGATCGAATATCGGATGTGGCCCTTGGCCCTGCTGGTGTTCGCCGCCTCCATCATGGTTCCCGTGCTCAAGCTCGTCGGCATCGCGACCCTCCTGCTGTCCACACAAAGACGTGCGGGATGGCGCTTGCGGGACCGGACCCGGCTGTATCGTATTGTGGACGCAATTGGCCGGTGGTCCATGATTGATGTGTTCATGCTGTCGGTATTGGTGGGCCTGGTACGCATGCAGATGCTGGCGTCGGTGACGCCAGGAGTGGGAGCCATCTGCTTCGCTGGCGTCGTGATCCTCACCATGCTGGCATCTTTCAGCTTCGACCCGCGCCTGATGTGGGACGCCGCCGGCCAGACGGCATGCGTCAAGGCGGAGGCCGAGGCATGAACGACACGCCGACTCCCGACACATCCCCGAACGACGCATCCCCGAGTCCCGGGCCGCCCGGCGGGGACCCGCGAACGAAGGTCAGCCGGACGCCGGTTTACGACCAGCCGGCACAAGGCGCGGCCGTCCGGCGCAGCCGCATCTCCCCGGTCTGGATCATCCCGCTGATCGCACTCGCCATCGCCGCCTGGCTTGGCTACCGCACGGTGAAGGAGGAAGGCCCGATGATCGAGCTGACCTTCCGCACCGCCGACGGTTTGGCTGCCGGACAGACGCAGGTGCGGCACAAGGCGGTCCAGCTCGGTCAAGTGGAGAATATACGCCTCAGCGAAGACTTGCAGCGCGTCGTCGTGCGCGTCCGGATGCAGCGCGCCGCCCTGCCCTACCTGAACGAGGACACGCGGTTCTGGGTGGTCCGTCCCCGCATCAGCAGCGGTAGCCTGGCCGGGATCGAAACCCTGGTGTCCGGCGGCTACATCGAGATGGACCCGGCGCCCAACCGGGATGGCGAACAGAAACTGCAATACACCGGGCTGGAGCAGCCGCCTGGCGTCCGCAATGGGGAGCCGGGGCACACTTACATGCTCAAGGCGCGGCGGGTCGGATCGCTGACCGCCGGGGCGCCGGTGTTCTGGCGCGACATCACGGTGGGCGAGGTGCTGGGGACCGATATCGGCGACGGCACCGGGCCGGTGAAGGTCAGCATCTTCGTGCGCGCGCCCTATGACAACTTCGTCCGCGACAAGTCGCACTTCTGGAACGCTTCGGGCCTGTCGGTGCAGGTTGGCGCCACCGGGCTGCATGTGGAGATCGCCAGCCTGCAGGCGCTGCTGTCCGGTGGTGTCGCCTTCGACACGCCGCAGCCGGGCCTGGCCTCCTCGGCAGCGCCGGCCGCCACCGAGTTCCCGTTATACAGCAACTACGACGAAGCTCAGGCAGCCGGTTTCACCACGACGCAGGCCTTCGTGACCTACTTCGAGAACTCGGTCCGTGGCTTGGCAAAGGGTTCATCGGTCGAGTTCTATGGCATCCAGGTCGGCACCGTGACGGACGTGATGCTGCAGGTTGACGACGCCACCGGGAACGTCCGCGTCCGGGTGGGGCTGGACGTGCAGCCAGAACGGGTGCTGGGGCAAGGCCAGACGGCCAAGGAGGATCCTGTGACCACTGCCCGCCGGATGGTGCGGCGTGGCATGCGGGCGCAGTTGCAGACGGCCAACTACCTGACGGGTCAGCAGGTGCTGACGCTCAGCTTCGCGCCGAACGCGCCGCCCATGGAGCTGCAGCAGGTCGGCAAGGACCTGGTAATCCCCAGCGAGGGCGGCGGGCTGGACAACATCGTGCAGGCGCTCAGCGACATGGCGGGCAAGCTGGACCGGCTGCCGGTGGACCAGATCGGCCAGAACCTGAACAACACGCTGCGCTCGGCATCCACCACCATGACCAGCTTGGACACCCTGGTAAAGCGGGCCGACAGCGGGATGTCGCCGCTGTTCAAGTCGCTGCCGGGCATCACTGCGGCCTTGCAGGAGACGGTGGCGAGGGCCGGGCGGACCTTTGGCTCGCTCGACAGCAGCTATGGCACCAACTCGCAGTTCCAGCGCGAGCTGGAACGGGCAATGACCCAGGTGGGCGACACCGCGAGGTCCATACGCCTGTTGGCCGACTTCCTGGACCGGCACCCGGAAGCGCTGGTGCGCGGACGCGCGGGCGTCGGAGATAGATGAAAGCAGGACGGATGAAGCGGCGGACCTTGCTGTCCCACATGGTCCCGGCCGGCCTTGCCCTGGCAGGTTGCGCCTCGCCGGAGCCGGCCTACTTCACCCTGGCGGCAGTTCCCGGCACGCCTCAGCCGGGCGGACCAAAGCTGGTGGAACTGCAGCGGCCAGGACTGGCCGGCTACCTGGACCGGCCCGGCATCGTCCGCGCCAACGGCGCCGTCCAGTTGAACGTCGCCACGAACGAACGGTGGGGAGAGCCGCTGGGCGACCTGATCGGCCGCATCCTGGCCGAAGACCTCAACCAGCGCCTGCCTGGCAGCAGTGTCTTCACCACGGCGGGCAGCATCAGCGCGGAGCCGGATGGGCGGATCGAGCTGGACATGCAGCGCTTCGACGCCGATGCGTCGGGCACCGTGGTGCTGCTGGCGCAGGTCGCGGTGTCCCGCGGGCGCCGGGCCAATGCCTCGACGCGGACGGTGCGGCTCATGCAGCGCCCCGCTGGCCCTTCGACGCGCGACCTGGTGGCCGCCATGAGCATGGTGCTTGGCAGCTTGGCCGATACGCTGGCGGCAATGCTGCGTGGAATGCCAGCCTCTTCTCCCTCCCCCTCCGGGAGAAGGCCGGGGTAAGGGTGAAGGCAACACGCTGGCGGACGGGGAGCGATGGGTGCAACTGCGGACGATCGTGGAGGTGGCCGGAGAGGTTTGGAGCGAGGCGTAGGGAGGCAAGGCCCGGCACTGCCTTGAATTGCGGATCGCTGCCGCCCGTAGCGCTCCCTGGAGCATCGTCGGATCGGGCGTATACACATTCCGATAAAGATGATTGTAAGAACAACGGCTAAGCAGGCTTGCTCGGCCTGCCGCGCAGATGACCAGCGGCCGTGCCAGGGATCGTGTTCCAGGCCGCGTAAGCCTGCTTAGCTTTTCATCTGTGCGCAAACCTTCAAAGGTTTGCTCAGTGCAGGCTTGGTGCTTCCATCGGCACCGAACCTGCACAAGCGGTCCCAGCCGATATGCTGTATCCTGGTTCGGCTGGAATAAACCCTCCTAACGGATGATCGCGGCATCGGGCCGTTATGCTGCGGACCCGGCCAAGGCAAGAAGAGTTCGCCGGAAGCGAAGCGATCTTAGGCGGCCTGAAGTACGAAAGAGCAAGGGCTGCGTCGGCCTCCATAAGTTTTTCCTGTGCGCAGGCCTGCAAGGGTCCGCTCCGACGCATAACGGGCCAAGGTGAGGAAGATGCTGCTTCTTCGACCGGCTCGGACGGGAAGAAAAATTAGTAAAGGCAAAATTGACCTTCATTAACTCTGCAGCTTGGAATTAACGGAATAGAAGGTTAACTCGCAGATAAGGGGCAAATCGAACAATATACCAACATAAGCAAACTCGCCGGCCATTTGTTTTCAGTGCATATGGCCGCCGCGGGTGACGTCATGAACCGCAATGGGCTCCGACGGGCGTCGGACGGTCTGACACGATTTACGAGAGTAGAAAACAACTATGGCGACCACGGGAACAACCGGAAGTCAAACGCAGCGCATCTCGGCGGTGTTGACCGAAGACGCTTGGCTGGGAGATGCAGACGTCATCATCCGGGTGGATGGGACCATCGCGTTCCAGGGTCGGGTCGTAGCGCAGAACAGCTTGGGTTGGTCGCAGACGGTAGACCTCGGCAGCTATGCTTCCTCGACAGGCCACGCCGTCACGGTCGAGTTCGACAACGCCGCGTCCGGCGGCACCGCGGACACCACCCGCACGCTCCAGGTGAGGGACATCCTGGTGGACGGCGCGTCAACGGGCCAGTCGGCATCGCTGACCAGCAGCGGCGCCGCGAGCTTCCAGGTTGCCGCTGCGCTGCCGCTGGACGCCGCGGCGCCGATCGAGGTGGGGACGGGCAGCCAGACGATCCACATCCAGGCGAGCGAGGATGCTTGGCAGGGCGACGCCCAGATGGTCGTCTCTGTGGACGGCGTCCCGGTGGGATCGCCGATCACGGTCACGGCACTGCATGCCCAAGGTGCGGTTCAGGACATCCTGATCCATGGCGACTGGGGCATAGGCCAGCACAACGTCACGACCGCCTTCGTGAACGACGCATGGGGCGGGACCGACAGCACCGACCGCAACCTGTATGTCCAAGGCATCGCCCTGGACGGAGTGGACCTTGGCGGCGCCACCGCCCTTTACAGCAACGGCGGGACGACCGTGACCGGCAGCTTCGCGGCACAACCGGCAGCCACGCCGATGGACCTCCTGGTGCTGAACCTGTCCGAGGACGCCTTCCAGGGCGACGCACAATTCACCGTCAGCGTGGACGGCCAGCAGCTTGGCGCGGCGCAGTCTGTGACGGCCTTGCACGGAGTGGGCGGGCCGCAGGCATTCAGCTTTGCGGCCAGCATGGCGCCCGGCCCGCACCAGGTTTCGGTCACCTTCCTGAACGACCTGTGGGACCCAGGCATCGGCGACCGCAACCTGTATGTGGACGCAATCACCGTGAACGGGGCGGCCATGCCGGGCGTGGCAACCACCATGCTGAGAAACGGGCAGGCCGACTTCAGCATTGACCTGCCCAGCACCGGGGCAGCCGCCGCGACGGTGTCCACGCCCTCCCCCACAACCACCCCGGTGCTGACCCCGGTGCCGGTAACGGACCCGACGCCGATCCCAGCCTCTGCCCCGACGGTGCCGACACCGGTCGCTACCCCCGTGCCGATGCCGCTGCCAACGCCTGTCCCGACGCCGCCTGCCGCCGGGGCCGTGGGACCGACCGGCCTGCTGGACCAGGTGGCGACGCCGTCCATCGCTCCCGCGACCCGCGTCCTCACGGTCGGCGCCGGCAAGCAGTTCCAGACGGTCGCCGCCGCACTTGGCGCGTCCCGGGACGGCGACGCGATCCTGGTGGACGCCGGCACCTACACCAACGACTTCGCCAGCGTCACCACCAAGGTCTCGCTCTATGCCGTGGGCGGCCGTGTCACCATGCTGGCGACGGTGCCGCCACCCAACCAGAAGGGCATCCTCGTCGAGGAAACCGACCTGCACATCGAAGGGTTCACCTTCCAGGGCGTGCACATCCCGGACGACGAGGGCCATAACGGCGCCGGCATCCGCGTGGACAACGGCAACCTCAGCCTGGTCAACTGCGCCTTCATCGGCAACCAGGACGGCATCCTGACCAACGGGGGCCAGAGCATTTCCGTCTCGATTGACCACAGCCTGTTCGACGGCAACGACGGCAACGGCGCCGGCAACATACACGCCATCTACGTCGGCGACGTGGCCTCGTTCAAGATGACCAACAGCACCGCCGAGAACACCCTGGTCGGCCACGAGGTAAAAAGCCGGGCGCAGGTGAACACCATCGAGAACAACACGATCATCTCCGGCGTCGGCACCGGCACCGGCAGCTACGCCATAGACCTGCCCAACGGCGGCACCTCCGTCATACGCAACAACACGATCATCAAGGGGCCGAACGCGGAGAACCAGAACATCATCCACTTCGGCGGCGAGGGCATCCCCTACGCGGGATCGTCGCTGCTGGTTCAGGGCAACCTGTTCTCAAACACCAGGAACGGCGCCGTTGGGGTGCTGAACCAGACGGCGATCCCCGTCACCATCACCGACAACGTCCTGGACGGCTTGCCGGCCGGCTCCCTCGTCCAGGGTCCCGCCAGGGCCAGCGGCAACTGGGACAAGACGGCCGGGTTGCTGGCCGACGCGACGCTCGTGGGCGTGCTGCCCGGCAGCACCATGATCGTGACCGACGCGCTGGTCCACCAGGTGACGCTCGACGGCGGACAGATCCAGGCTGTCCAGGGCGGCGCCGGACATCTGTCAGTTGACGTGTGGGCTGGCCACATCGTCGTCATCGGCGGCGCCGGCGGCATGGACGTGACCGAGCACGGCACCACCGGCGGCAACCAGTACACAACCGCCGCAGGCTCGGTGAACAGCCTGTCGCTTCTCGGCGTCGGCATGAACCTCGTGGACAGCGAGGGCATCGACACGATCATCGCTGGGACGGCAACGAGACCGGCGTCGTGAACGGGACCGCCACCATCACCGGCGGCGCCGGCAACAGCATCTGGGCCATCAACGGCACGGCGAAGGTCACCACCGGCAGCGGCTCCGAGTTCCTGAGCCTGGGCACCGCCAGCAGCCAGGTTTCCATCACCGGAGCGCAAGACTTCTTCCGCCTGGACAGCAACGGCGGCACCGGCGCCTGGAACGTGACGAACGCCGGCCAGGCGGTGCGCGGGTCCATGACGGGCGGCGCAGTCACGATGCAGGTTTACAGCGGCGCGATGCACATTACGACCTCCGGCGGCGGCGCCGGGTCCACCCTGCGGCTGGACGAGGGCGACGCCACGGTGGTGAGCGCCGGGCAGGACGTGATCTGGGCCGGCGCCGGCAACGCCACAGTGCTGGTGAGCGGCGGTGCCGAGGTCCACGCCGGCGCCGGCGAGCTGGCCGTTTATGCCCATGGCGGCGGCGGCGGCACCAACGTGTATGGCGCGGCCGGCGACTACGTGATCGGGGGCGACAGCGGCGGCGTCACCTATCATGGCGGCGACGCGGCGAGCACGGTCGAGGCGCAGGTGTCAGGTATCACCATCCTGGGCGGCGCCGGGCTGATGACGGTGAACGGCGGGGCACGGGACACGATCACCGGCGGCTCCGGCGGGATCTGGTTCAGCGAGAACGGCGGCGGCGCCAACACCATAACGACGATGGCGGGCAGCACGAACGTCATCGCCATCACCGGCACCGACATCCTGGATAGCGAGGGCACCGACGCGATCACGACGACGGACGGCAACCAGGACATCACCATCGGCGGCACCGCGAGCCTGGCGTTGGGCACGGGCAACAGCCACGTCGCCGTGACTGGCCATGCGGCGATCACCGCGACTGGCGGCAACAGCAAGATAGACGTGGCAGCGGGCGCCACCGCCGACGTGGCGGCCATGGGTTGGATAACCGTGAACGGCAGTGGCCCCGGCGTATCCCTCGCGCTGCTGGACGGCCAGGGGGCTGAGGCCGGGCGGGTGTCGTTGCTTGCAGGCGACGCGACGCTCGGGACCTACGGCGAATACGGCATGCAGGTCACGACCGGCAGCGGCCATGCCGAGGTCGCGGCGACCGGCGCGAACGCTGGCGGCAGCCTCAAGATCTGGAGCAACGGCGCCGATACGATCCGCACCGGCGACGGCGCGGCGACGGTCACCCTGCAGAGTGGGGACAGCGAGGTTTGGGCCGGCAGCGGCGCGCTCACGCTCCACGACTGGATACAGGGCGGCAACGGTGCGGTCGTCCATGCCGGGTCCGGCAGCGTGCAGGCCGACGTGGGGTGGGGCGCCTCCATGACCTTCCTCGGCGGCAGCGGCGACGCCGTCCTGGGCGGCGGCACAATGGACATCGTCGGCGGCAGCGGCGGCATCGTGACGACGGGCTACTACGGAAGCAGCGTGCGCTCGTTCATCGGCGGGACCGGCAACGCGAACCTGCAGCTCGACAACACCGGCAGTGACCTCACGATGGGGTCCGGCACGGCGGTGGTGCACGAGTTGGGATGGGGAAGCGCAGACATCTACCACTTCACGGCGGCCTCGACCGGGACGACGCTGATCGAGAACTTCCGCGCCGGCGCCGACCGCGCCCTGCTCGGTGCCGGCGTGGGCATCGCCTCGCAGGACCAGGTGGACGGAAGCGCCCATGTCCGTCTTACCAACGGCGCCAACGTTACCTTCGTCGGCGTGCAGGGCGGCGCGGGCCTGTTCGGCTGAGGCGATGGAGGCGGCGCTTACGGCTCCGCCCCCTGCCCTCGCTTGTGCGCCTGCAACGCCGCCAGCCGCCGGTTGCGCCAGGCGGTGCGTGCGGCCAGGCGCGCCGGCTCCGGGGGGTG
>CAXTDP010000224.1:0-8246 GCA_964242295.1 uncultured Acetobacteraceae bacterium
AAAGCCAGTTCAGTTGGTGCAAGGCCATCGCCCCTGCCATGCTCGCGGCTGGGGGCGGGCGGATCATCAACATCTCCTCCGTCAGTGCCAACACCGGCGCCGGCTTCTCCGCCGTCAGCCGATTTGCCTATTGCGCGGCCAAGGCGGGCGTCCTGGGGTTGACCCGCGGCCTGGCGAAGGAATTGGCACCCACGGTCACGGTCAACGCCATCTGCCCCGGCGCGATCGAGACGGAGCTGACGCGGGCCATGCTGGCCGCCAATGCGGAGGCGGTCACCCGATCCATCCCGCTCGGCCGCTACGGCACGCCGGAGGACATCGGCGAAGTCGCTGCCTTCCTAGCCACCGTGTCACCCAACTTCATGACCGGCGAGGTGATTGACGTGGATGGCGGCCAATGGGTGAACTGACCGCCAGGCCACGGTCAGGTGGACATGATCTCCTGCCATTCCAGCGTCCAGGCACGCTGCTTCTGGGCGATCAGAGCGTCATCCGGGAACACCATCGTCGCCATCTTGGCCTCCGTGGTGATCTGCTGGTCAATGAAGGCGGGGGAGAAACCCGCAATGTCAGGCCGGCCGGGGCTCGCGTAATAGGCCTCGCAGAATGCCTTCTGGATTTCGGGGTCCAGGCGAAAGTTCAGGAACTCGAACGCCAGCTTCTTGTTCGCGGCACCCACCGGCACCGCCGAGCAATTCGCCAGCGCGATCGTTCCCTCTTTCGGCACCGTCACGCCGAACGGCAGGCCACGCGCCGCATACAGTGCCGCCCTCGCGCTCCAGAACGGCATGATCCAAACCTGCTCGTTCTCCATGTAGGGCACGGCCTGTGCAGAGGTAGAAGCCACCGTGCCGACATACGGCTTCAGTCCCTTCAGCAGGTCCCAGGCGGGGGTCAGATCGGTTTCGGAACCGCCCTTGGCGCGGGCGCCCATGATCATCGCGTAGATCAGCAGCGGGAAGTTGGACGGGCCGTGGGTGATCACGTGTCCCTTCACCTTGTCGCCATACTTGCTGCCAGCCTGCCAATAATCCAGCCAGGAGGTCGGCTTCTCCAGCGTCTTGGTGTCCCAGATCATTGCGAGATACTGGTACGTCTGCACGATGCCGAAGGCCGGGATGGCGGACGCGCTCTTGGCGAAGGCGTATTTGAGGTTCGGCACCTCCTTCTCCGTGACCGGCGCGAACAGCTTCTCCTTTGCGCCGAGGATGATCATAGGGGCCGTCGTTTCCCCCACCACGTCGAACCCCGGCGAGCCACGCGTCGCACGGATCTTGGGGTAAGGATCGGTGCCATTGCTCTCATCGTAGGTGACCTTCGCGGAAAACTTCTTCTCGAACGGTTCGATGACCGTCGTGGTGAACAGGTCTCGGTACTCGCCGCCATAGCCAGTCACGATCAGCTCGTCGGTGGCGGCACGGGCAGGACGGCCGAGGGCGGCGGCGGTGGCCAACGCGGCAGTTCCCGCGATGGTCCGGCGTCTGGTGGTGGGCATGGAGGTGCTCCTTTGCGGCGACGCAGCAATCATCTCCTGCTCGCCGCGGCAAAAGCAATGCAGGAAGGCATGGCATGACCCGGCCAGCGCTCCGCACCCTGCTGATGGTGGGCCTGCCCGCCCTGTTCCTGCTGGTATTCTTCGTGGCGCCGAACGCGGTGCTGCTGACGACCAGCCTGCTGAAATCCGAATCCCAGGCACTCACCGACCAGGTGACGCTGGAGAACTTCACGTACCTGCTCACCCGGCCGCTCTACCAGCGCGCGATCGCCCGCAGCTTCGGCATTGGCGCTGCCGTCGGAGTGCTGGTCGTGGTGCTGTCCTACCCGTTGGCCTTCTTCCTGGCCCGCACGCGCAGCCGCTGGAAGGGGCTGCTGATCGCGCTCTCGCTTACGCCGCTGCTGGCCAGCGTAATCGTACGCACCTATGGCTGGTGGGTGCTGCTGAACACCGACGGTGCGGTGAACGACGTCCTGCGTGCGATGGGCTTTGCACCGGTCATCATGCTGCCCTCCACGGGCGCCATCATCATCGGCCTGGTGCACTCGTTGCTGCCCTATGGCGTGCTCACGATCCTGAGCGCCATCAACGGCATCAACCCCAACCTGGAGAGGGCGGCGATGAGCTTGGGCGGCTCCCGATGGCGCACCTTCGTAACCGTGACCCTGCCGCTCTCGATGCCGGGGATCGCGGGCGGCTTCCTGCTGGCATTCTCCCTATCAATCAGCGCCTATGCCACCCCGGCCATCCTCGGCGGCCCGGCGACCTCCACCATGGCAACGCAAATCTACGACTTCCTTACGGCACTCGATGATTGGTCGCTCGGTTCCGCCATGGGGGCCATCCTGATCATCAGCGCCATGCTGCTGCTGGTGGTTGGCAGCGCACTCGGCGCCCGGCGGGCCGCGGTATGAGGCGGCTGGCCTCACCTTGGTCGGCCCTGCGCGCGGCGGTGACGATGATCTACGTGTTCATCTTCGCGCCGATCCTCATCACCGCGACCGTCTCCTTCAACGCGGTCAACCAGTCGAAATTCCCGCCGATCGGCTTCTCCCTGCGCTGGTGGACCGAGGCGATGACGACACGCTGGCTGCAGCCGCTGCTCTACAGCATCGAACTCGCGGTGGCAGCGTCGGCTGGGGCGGTGCTGCTCGGCCTACCGTTGGCGATTGCGCTGGTACGGGGCCGCTTCCCCGGCCGGGACGCGCTGGCCGCGCTGGCACTAGGTCCCTTGGTGCTGCCCGCCTTGGTAAGCGGCATCGCGCTGGTGCAACTGCTGCAACTCGCCGGGTTGGGCGTGCTGTTGGGCTTCCCCGCCTTGCTGATCGGGCACATCGTCATCTGTCTGCCCTTCACCGTCCGCACGGTCGCCATCAGCCTGCGGGCCATGCCGGGCCGGGTGGAACTCGCGGCCGCAAATCTGGGCGCATCGCCGGCGCGCGTGTTCCTGCTCGTCACGCTGCCCCTGATTAAAAGCGGGCTGTTCGCCGGCGCGGTGTTCGCCTTCATCCAATCCTTTACAGATTACAGCATGTCGCTGTTCCTCGCCGCACCCGGCATCAAGCCGATCAGCGTGACGATCCTGGGGTTCCTGGAGTTCGGTTTCACCCCCACCTTGGCCGCGGTCGCCGTGCTGACGTTGGTGGTGCCCGCCGTGCTCATCCTGGTGATGCAGCGCTTCTTCCGCATCGGAGACTTCATCTATGGCCCCACCTCCCGTGGCTGAGCCTGCCCTGCGGCTGGACGCCGTCCGCAAGAGTTTCGGCGGCGTGCCTGCGGTGGACACCATCTCGCTGGACGTGCGACCCGGCGAGTTCCTGACCCTGCTCGGCCCGTCCGGCTGCGGCAAGACGACCACGCTGAACCTGATCGCCGGGTTCGAGCAGCCGGACGCCGGCCATATCCACCTGGCCGGTCGCGCGGTGGAGCAGTTGCCTCCGTTCCGGCGCGATATCGGCCTGGTATTCCAGGATTATGCGCTGTTTCCTCACATGTCCGTTGCGGACAATGTCGGCTTCGGCCTGCGTATGCGGGGCGTCTCAAAGCCAGAGATCGCCACCCGGGTCGCGGAGGCCCTGGCGCTGGTCCGGCTGCCGCAGGTCGGTGCGCGGCGCCCCCTGGAGCTTAGCGGCGGCCAGCGCCAACGGGTCGCCTTGGCTCGCGCGTTGGTCATCCGCCCCACCGTGCTCCTGCTGGATGAGCCGCTCAGCAACCTGGACCTGAAACTCCGCGAGGACATGCGGCTGGAGATCGTGGGCCTGCAACGCCGGCTGGGCATCACCACGGTATTGGTGACGCACGACCAGGGCGAGGCATTGGCGGTGTCGGACCGGATCGCCATTATGAATGGCGGCCGCATCGAGCAGATCGGCAACCCGGACGACGTCTACGAACGGCCTGAGACCCGTTTCGTGGCCAGCTTCATAGGCACCACCAACTTCATCCCTGGCACTGCCGAGATCGCAACCAAGGCTGGCGCGGTCTGCCCGGTGCGGACACCGGGAGGAAGCCTGGCCGCGCTGACGTCGGTTGCGGTCGTTGCCGGCCAACCGGTGATGGCGGCCGTGCGTCCGGAGCGCCTGCGTATCGCGCTCCCTGCGGACGGCAAGCCGGGCATTTCCGCAAGGGTTTCCCAGCACGTCTATCTCGGCAACAAGACCGAGGTTCACCTCACGCTAATGGATGACACGAATTGCGTGTTGGAATGCGCGAATGACGGCGAGCAGCAGCCTGTTCCAGTCGGCGACAGCGTCAGCCTGACCGCCCATCCCGCAGACTGCCGGCTGTTCTCGGCCGTTTGACAGGCGCAACGGACGCCGGTGATGCAGCGCAGAGCTCCGGTCCCGTGCTGTCCACCAGAAGGTGCCCGGGACCTGCGACTGCCTGCCCGGACGTAGCGGCGTTCTGACCGAGGCCGTGCAGGCCAAGCTGGACGCGAAGGTCCGGCGGTGGTGATCTCCGCATCCAGTGTGTTAGGGCGCTGGTCAGCGTCGAAACCCACCGCGGATTCATAGCCAGAGCGCATCCGCTCGATCGCAGCCGCGTCCTGGGCTAAAACGGTCAAAGCGTGGGACCATGGTATGACACACTGACACGGCCCTTGCCGGGCGCGCAGCTTGGAGCCGAGACCCAGCGGGTCCCTGTACCACGTCCGCGTGGGCCATTGACCCTGCCAGGCATCCGCCTGACACTTGTGCTCGTCTTGCGGAGAACGTGATGCCCTACAGGCTGTCCGCCCTTGCCGTCGCGGCCCTGCTGCTCGCGCCTCGCGCGCAAGCTGACACCCTGGCGGTGTGCACGGAGGGCAGCCCGGACTTCCTGAACGCCGCCCTCAGCACGGCCAACACCAGCTTCGATGTGACGGAGCAGACCTCCGACCGGCTGGTCGGTATGGAGGTCGGCGGGTCGAAGCTGGTTCCCGGCCTGGCGGAGTCCTGGACGGTGTCCGAGGACGGCCTGACCTATACCTTCAAGCTGCGACAGGGGGTCAAGTGGCAGTCCAACACCCTGTTCAAGCCCACCCGTGAGTTTAACGCCGACGACGTGGTGTTCACCTTCAACCGGATGGCCGACAAGGACGCCCCGTATTACAAGATCGGCGGCAGCTACCCCGAGTTCCAGGTGCTGATCGAGCCGGCGTTCAAGGCCATCCGCAAGGTGGACGACCACACCGTCTCGATCGAGTTGAAGTCGGCGCTGGCGCCCCTGCTCAACACGCTCTCCATGCAGCCGTTTTCCATAGCGTCGGCCGAGTATGCCGACGCCCTGACAAAGGCGGGCAAGCCCGAGCAGTTGGACCAGATGCCGATCGGCACCGGCCCGTTCCAGTTCGTGCAGTATCAGCGGGACAGCGTGGTGCGGTTCCGCGCCAACCCGGATTTCTGGGGCAAGGCCGCCGGGTCGCCGCGCACTGCGAAGGTGGACAACCTGGTGTTCTCCATCACCCCGGACGCTTCCGTGCGCTATGCCAAGCTGCGCGCCAACGAGTGCCAGGTCGTGCGCTACCCCAACCCGGCGGACCTGCCCGCCATGCGCGCCAACACGCAGTTGCGCGTGCAGGAGGCGGGCATCGCCGCCATCAGCTACATCTCGTTCCGATCCGACCGGAAGCCGATGGATGACCGCCGGGTGCGCGAGGCGCTGAGCATCGCCGTGGACCTGGATGGCTTGGTGCGTGCGGTTTATCAGGGCAGCGGCACGCCCAATGCCGCGATGGTCCCGGAAGCGCTGTGGGGCCGCAACGAGGGGCTGCGGCCGCGCAAGCACGACCCGGACCGCGCCAAGCAGCTTCTGGCCGAGGCCGGCTACCCCGATGGCTTCGAGACCGACCTGTGGGCGATCCCCGTGGTGCGCGCCTACATGCCGAACGGGCGGCGGGCGGCGGAGATGATCCAGGCGGACTGGGCACGCATCGGGGTCAAGGCGCACATCGTCACCTACGAATGGGGCGAATACCTGAAGCGCACGCGCAGCGGCGAGGCGACGGTCGCCATGCTGGGCGGCACCTGGGACTACCCGGACCCGAGCCAGTTATTGCTGACCTGGGGCTGCGACGCCCGGCGGTCCGGCCGCAACACCGCGATGTGGTGCAGCGACGCTTATGACCGCCCCCTGCTGCAGGCGAACCTGGTGACCGACCAGGCGGAGCGGGCGAAGCTGTATCAGCAGGCGCAGCAGGCGTTCTACGACGAGATGCCCGGCCTGCTGTTTGCCGACGTCAAGGCGTTCGTCGCGGTGCGGTCCAACGTGCAGGGCTTCAAGCTGCACTTCTTGGGCGGCCAGCCGTTCGGCGGCGTCAGCCTTTCGCCCTAGGGGAAACCACGCCATGCAGCTTGCCTTGTCCACCTGGCAGGAAACCGAGGAGTATCTGCAGCGCCAGCGCGGCTGCATCGTGCCGGTCGGCTCCGTCGAGCAGCACGGGCCGAACGGGCTGATCGGCACCGACCACCTGGACGCAGAGTTCGTGGCGCGGGGAGTCGGCGACGCGACCGGGGCGATGGTGGCGCCGACGCTGGCCTACGGCATGTCCCAGCATCACCTCGGCTTCGCCGGGTCGGCGACCCTGCGGCCCTCCACCCTGATGCTCGTCGTGCGCGACGTCGTGCAATCCCTCGCCCGGCACGGCTTCGAGCGGTTCTTCTTCATCAACGGCCACGGCGGCAACGTGGCGACCATCACCGCGGCGTTCGACGAGATCTATGCCGAGGCCTCGCTGGGCGGCGACGGCGGCCGTGTGAAGTGCCGCATGGTGTTCTGGTCCGGCGGACCCCGCGGATCGGCGCTGGCGAAAGAGCTGTATGGCGACAGCAACGGCAACCATGCCACGGCGGCCGAGGTGTCGCTGGCCCAGCACTACCAGCCCGGTGCGATCAAGCACGCCCAGATGCACCCAAAGGTCGCCCCGCGCAGCGGCGGGTTCTTCGACAGCGCCGATTACCGCGCCCGTTTCCCGGATGGCAGGATCGGTTCCGACCCTTCCCTGTCCACGCCGGAGCATGGGGAGCAGCTATACCATGCCGCGGTTGCGGACATGAGCGAGGCCTACGCGGCGTTCCTTGCCTACTGACCCCGCTGCGCCGCTTGCCGCCGTGGTGCCGCGGTCCGCGGGCTGACGCCCAGTGCTGGGCCACGTCCTGCGCCGCCTCGGCCTGGTCGCCATCACGTTCCTGGGCATCACGGTCCTTTCCTTTGTCCTGATCCACTCCCTGCCGGGCGACCCCGTGGAGATGATGTTCGGGGAGCGCGGCATAGATCCCGAACGCCACGCGGCGCTGATGACGCAGCTTGGCCTCGACCTCCCGCTGCCGCAGCAATATGCCGCCTATATCTGGCGCGTGCTGCACGGCGACCTCGGACGCTCGCTTGCGACGCATGAGGGCGTGCTGGCCGAGTTCCTGACCCTGTTTCCCGCCACGGTGGAGCTGGCGACCGCGGCGATGCTGGCGGCGGTCCTGTTGGGGTTGCCGGCCGGGATCATCGCCGCCGTCCGGCGCGGCACGGCGGTGGATTACGGGGTCATGGCCGCCGCGCTGGCCGGCTACTCCATGCCGGTGTTCTGGTGGGCCATTCTGCTGATCCTGCTGTTCTCTGTCACCCTCGGCATCACCCCGGTCAGCTCCCGGCTCGACATCGCCTACTACATCGAGCCGAGGACCGGCTTCATGCTGGTTGACACGTGGCTGTCCGGCGAGCCCGGCGCGTTCCGGTCCGCGCTGTCGCACCTGGTGCTGCCGGCGGTGGCACTCGGCACGATCCCCCTTGCGGTGATCGCGCGCATGACCCGCTCCGCCATGCTGGAGGTGCTGCACGAGGATTACGTCCGCACGGCGCGGGCGAAGGGGGTGCCGCCGTGGCGTGTCGTGGGGCTGCACGCACTGCGCAATGCGCTGATCCCGGTCATCACCGTGATCGGCCTGCAGGTCGGCAGCCTGTTCGGCGGGGCCGTGCTGACCGAGACGATCTTCGCTTGGCCCGGCATCGGCAAGTGGCTGATCGAGAGCGTGAACCGGCGCGACTACCCGGTGCTGCAAGGCGGGATGCTGCTGGTCGCGGCCATCATCATCACCGTGAACCTGCTGGTGGACCTGCTGTCCGGCCTGGTGAACCCGCGCATCCGGCACCGGAGGTGAGCGGCGCCCCATGGACCCTGCGGCTGCAACTGGCCTGGCGCATCTACGCCCGTGGCCGGGGCGGGGTGGCCGGGCTCGGCCTGGTTGGGCTGCTGCTCGCCGCCGCCGCGCTGGCGCCACTG
>CAXTDP010000225.1:0-8237 GCA_964242295.1 uncultured Acetobacteraceae bacterium
GGCCAGGCGCAGGGTCGGCGCTCCGGCATCGGCCAGGATCACGTCCGCTGCCTCGGCCGCGCGCACCGCGACATGGCCGGCCAGGGCCACGCGGGCAGACAGGTCGGCATGGCGCACGGCATCCTGCGCCACCACCGCAACCAGCAGACGCCGCTCCGGCATCGGCCCGGCCAGGAACCCGGCATCGAGCATCCCGGCGACGTTCATGGGGCGGCTTTCGTGGCAGTGGCGTGCAGGTCGGGCATGGTCGGCAGGATCCTCGCCATCGCAGGTCAATCATCCCCTGCATATGTGGCACATTGGTGGCAGCTTCACCCCTCGTAATATGGGGAGGGTCATTGTGTTGCCTTAAGGCTGGCCTACGAGCCACATATCCGCGAACCGTTCAACCGGAGACTCCCATGTCCGCCATCCCCAGGGCTGCCCTACTCGCCGCCGTGCTCGCCGCCGCGCCCGTCGCGGGTGCCGTGGCCGCCGGCGACGACCCGACCCGGGTGGGCGACGTCAGCACCACCTTCCGCGTCCTCGGCCGCAACGACAAGATCGTGGTGGACCGCTACGACGATCCGAAGGTGCCGGGCGTGAGCTGCTACGTGTCCCGGGCGGAGACGGGCGGCATCAAGGGCTCGGTCGGCCTGGCGACGGACCCCAGCCGGTTCAGCCTCGCGTGCCGGGCCACGGGTCCGCTGCAGATGCCGGACAAGCTGCCGGGGAACGAGGTGGTGTTCGGCGCCTCGGCCAACTGGCTGTTCAAGGAGATCAGGGTCACCCGCATGTGGGACCCGACGAAGCGGGTGCTGGTTTACCTCGTTTGGTCCACCCAGGCGCTCAGTACCGGCGGCAGCCCGTATAACAGCGTCAGCGTCGTGCCGGTCGCGGCGCCGGGGCCGTAGGCAGGCTGGCGCCAGCCCAGGCTCCGCGCGGCGCGGCGCAAGCAGACCTTTTCAGGTTTGCGCACAAATAAAACCTGGGCATGCCTGTGCAGCCTGGCTCCGCTGGATTCCATCTGTGCGCAGGCTGCGCAGGTCTGCTTTGGGTTAATCCCATTAACTTGATGCGGCCGCCCGCATGGTCACTCTTGGAATGGAGGCGTCTTCACCTCGCGGCACGCACGGAGTAGCCTGCGGCCCAGAGCTACAACGATTGCGGGTTGCCAACAGCTTTTCACTGGACTGACGGCGACCAGCAGCATGGCCAGCAGGCGTCAGCATGTGCGTAAGGTCCTACCTCTCCGCGGCTTTCGTCCTCCTGATAGGATGCGCTCCAGCGCAACAAGCGCTAGGCGCCAGTTTCGACTGCCGGCGGGCGTCAACTCGGATCGAGGTGCTGATCTGCTCCGATCCGGTCCTGTCAACACTCGATGACCAGCTTGGCGCCAGCTACAAAGCCGTCGATGCCGGGCGCGCGCTGCCCGAGTTACGCGCGGAGCAGCGCGCGTGGCTGGCTCAGCGCAGCAGTTGCAGCGATGCCGCCTGCCTGGGCGACATGTATCGCCGCAGGATCGCGGCCCTTTCTGCGTCGGCGGGCGCGTCACCGCCAACTGCCGACGCAGGTTCTCCGGCCGGACTGGCAGGCGGCAGGTATTGCGTGTTCGGGGGCGGCAACAGCTACGACATGCTGCTTGCTCGGCCCAATCGGAACGGCAGCCTCGAGTTCGGGCTGACGTCGTGGACCGCCGAAGGCTCCAACTTCTCCGTCAACGGGACGGCAAGATCGAGCGGGCGAGGGTGGCGCTACGAGGAGAACATGAACTCTCCCGATCCGAACCAGCGATGCGCGGTGGTGATTGATCGCACGTCGGACGGCGGCTTCCAGATCGCTACGGTCGAGGGGGCACGCTGCGAGGCCAATGCTGGGCATGGCGCGGCGCTCTACGGGACAGACAGCTTCCCGGCGGCGTCCCGCGCCGGTGATGCACCACGTTCCTTCACGGGCGAGACGTTGATGCAGGTCGGCTGCGACCGGCCCCGGACCGGCAGACGTCGCATTCCGTGAGATGGCCTGCGTCGGGGTCGGACGCACGGCGACGCGGAGCCTGACTCTGCTGGAAACCGGGACCGTCGGCCCTTTGCTCAAGTAAATCACAGGCGTGGCGGCCAACTTGGCCTGCCTGTACGGACGCGCGCAACCGTGCTGGGCGCTTTGGGTGTGGACGGCATCGTGGCCGCCATGTCGGTCGAGGCCGCAACCGGCGCCGCCGTGTTCACGGCCTACCTGGACCAGGCGCTGCTGCCCAGGCCGCGCCAGGTTCGGCCCGACGCGATGCTGGTATCGCCGGCCCGGCGCCGCTTAGCCCCCCACCATCCAACGCGCCAACGGCGGCACGATCAATGCGGTCACGACGCCGTTCAGTCCAATGGCCAGGCCGCCATACGCGCCAGCCGTCTCGTTCAGCAGCAGGATGCGCGCCGTTGCCAACCCATGCGCCGCGGTGCCGGCGGCAAGCCCGCGCGCCCGCCAGTCCGTGACCCGCGCCAGCCGCAACAGCGGCGGGCCGAGCATGATGCCCAGCAGGCCCGTCAGCAGCACGAATACCGTGGCCAACGATGGATTGCCGCCGATCTGCTCGGCCACGCCCATCGCGATGGGCGTCGTCACCGATTTCGGCGCCAGCGACAGCACGACCTGGCGCGACCCGCCCAGGGCACGGGCCACCAGCATGGCGCTGCCCGCGGCGGTCACTGCCCCCGCCAGCACTGCCGGCAGGATCGCATGGGCGTTGCGCCGTATGCTGCCCAGGGCGGAATGCATCGGCACCGCGAGCGCCACCGTCGCCGGGCCGAGCAGGAAGTGGATATACTGCGCGCCCTGGAAATACGCGGCGTAGGGAGTGCCCGTCAGCAGCAGCAGCGCCGACAGCAGCAGGATGGCGAGCAGCACCGGGCTGGCCAGGGGATGTCCCCGCGACAGGCGGCTGCACGCCTCGGCCACTTGCCAGGCGACCAGCGTGCTGACCAGGCCAAGCAGCGGCGTGGATTCCAGGTAAACCCAGAGCACCCCAAGGCGGGGCGGTATCAACCCTTCACCGGGACAACCGCTGCATCACCCATCCCGTGACCACGAGGGCCAGCGACGTTGACACCAGCAACGCCCCGGCGATGGCCAGCCAGTCGTCCCGCAGCGTGTCCAACTGCGTCACCACGCCGACGCCGGCGGGCACGAACAGCAGGGACAGGTGGCGCAGCAATCCACCGGAGGTGTCCCTCAATGCTTGGTCCGGGCCGCCGCGCCAGGCCAGCAAGCCCAGTAAGATCAGCAGGCCCAGCACCGGGCCGGGCAGCGGCAGGTCCAACCCGCGGGCGAGGACCTCGCCGACGAACTGGCAGAGGATCAGCGTCGTCAGCGCACGCAGCATGCTACGGGATGCCTGCGGCCCGGCGCCTCATTGCGGCTGCAACGGCATACGCAGGTTGAAGCCTGCACCAGGCTTCGCCCGACGGTCGGTGTCCGCTGCCGAGGTGGAGCCGGGCGAGAAGCCCTCCCCACGGTAAAGCTCCTTGCGGGTGAACACTCCGGGCGTGAGTTCGGCTGAGTTGCTGGCCCGCGGACCGGCTGGGGCCTCGTAATCCCGGTTGGGCAGCGGCGCCGGCTGGAACTCGCGTGGGGCCGGGTTGGCCCGTGGCGTGGCGGGCACGGGCAGCAGCGGCGAGGCCGGCGGCTGCGCTTGCAGCACGATGCCGCGCCCTTGTCCGAGGGCAGCGGCGGGCACCCCCGCCAGCACCGCCACAATCAGCGCCGCCTTCACGGTGCCGCCGGGGCCGGGGTTTCCGGCGAGGCGCCGCGAGGGTCGGAGACGGGGTTGGTCGCCGGGGCGCCAAGCGGCCCGGCGCCGGCCTGGCGCCAGGCGTGGAGCGACCAATGCACCGACGGAAACGCCAACTCGTTCCACGGGATATCCTCCCAATCGAAAAGCTTGACGTCGAGGCTTTCGACGCCTGGGGCAAAGCGCGGGCCATCGGCGAAGGCGCCGCGAAAAATGACCTGGACCTGGCCGATCCGGCTGATGCTGTAGAGCGCCAGGGTGCCGTCGAGCCGGATAACTGCGCCGGCCTCCTCGAACGCTTCGCGCTGCGCGCCTTCGGCGAGGGTTTCGCCATGCTCCAGGTAGCCGGCGGGGAGTGTCCAGAAGCCGCGTCGCGGCTCGATGGCACGGCGGCAGAGCATGACCTGGCCGTCGTGTGCAACGACTGAGCCTACGACCACCTTTGGGTTGTCGTAGGCCACCCATCCGCACGTGTCGCAAACAGCGCGTTGATGCGAGTCGTCCGGCGGAATGCGTGTCGTGAAGGCAGGCATAGCATTAGGGTGCGGTGCTGCTCCCCGCCGATCAAGCGCCGCGCGGAGTGTTGATCGCTAAACCTGAAGATTGAGCAGGGAACCCCGCGGTGTGTTGCCCGGCGGCACCACTCCCGGCTGCGCGCCGGGCTGCGGACGGAGTGTGGGCGTGGCCTGGGCCGACTGCGCCACCAGGTCCCGCGCCGGGCGGACCGGAGTAGGGCGGCTCGGCGCCGCTATGGTGCCGGAGAAGGCAGACAGGGAGCTGGAGTGGATCATGCCTGGAAGGGTAGCGGGGGATGGTTAATGAAGCGCTGATGTTTGGCGGGTAGGCAGGGAAGGTGCTTGGGATGGCGTTGTTACGGGGACGGCGTGGTTTGCCGCGCCGCCGCAACGACCCTTCACCCGGCCGTTAAACCGTTCCACGGTGTGACCCCGGACGGGGGGAGAGTTTACGTGGCATGGGTTTACGTGGCGTAGTCTGGGCACTCGCAGTCCAGGATGCGCTTCACGCTGTCCAGGTGCAGGCGGGCTGACTCGTCGCCGCCGGACTGCATCTGCCGGGCCGTCGCCTCCGCCACGGCGTCCGGCACCGGGCGCAGCGGGCGGCCGGTGCTGAGCGCCAGGCGCTGCACCTCGCACGCGCGCTCCAGGTAATACAGGTCGTCCCAGGCCGCGTGGATGCTGCGCCCCAGGACCATGATGCCGTGGTTGCGCATGAAGGCCACGTCGGCGTCGCCCATGCTGGCGGCGATGCGGTCGCCCTCCTGCTCATCGTGCGCCAGGCCGTTGTAGTCGTCGTCCACCACGGTGCGGCCATAGAACTTCAGCGCGGTCTGCCCGGCCCAGGCCAGCGGCGGGCCGTCCAGCATTGCCAGCGCCGTCGCGTTCGGCATGTGGGTGTGGAACGCCACCCGCGCCCGCGGCAGGCGCAGGTGCAGCCGGGCGTGGATGTAGAAGGCGGTGACCTCCGGCACCCCCACGCCCGCCACCACCTTGCCCGCGAAGTCGCACACCAGCAGCCGGGATGCCGTGACCTCGCCAAAGCCCCAGCCGTAGGGGTTGACCAGGAACAGCTCGTCCGAGCCGGGCACCATGGCGGACAGGTGGTTGCAGATGCCCTCGTGCAGGCCCAGCCGGTGACAGGCGCGGAAGCAGGCCGCCAGGTCCACGCGGGCCTGCCACACGGCGTCCCGGTCCAGGGTGTTGCTCAGGGTGGACGCCATTGGGGCCTCGTGCACGGGGGTTGCGGTTGCGGGCGGCGCGAGCATGATGCCCCGGCGCAACCAAGGCGGCAATCTATGGACGGCACCATCTCCCAGGCTTCCCAGCTTCCGGCGACCACCAACCGCCGGGTCAACGGCGTGCGGCTGTGGGACAGCCTGCACGAGATGGCCGCCATCGGCGCCACCCCCAAGGGCGGAGTCCGCCGTCTGGCGCTATCAGACCTGGACCGCCAGGGCCGCGACCGTTTCCGCGAGTTGTGCCAGGCCGCGGGTCTGCGGGTCCGCGTAGACGCCATCGGCAACATGTTCGCCCGGCGCGAGGGCGCCGACCCCAGCCGTCCCCCCGTGCTGTTCGGCAGCCACCTCGACAGCCAGCCCAGCGGCGGCAAGTTCGACGGCGCGCTGGGCGTGATGGCCGGGCTGGAGGTGATGCGCACCCTGGACGATCTGGGCCTGCAGACCGACGCCCCGCTGGAGCTGGTCAACTGGACCGATGAGGAGGGCGCCCGCTTTGGCCGTAGCCTGATGGGGTCGGGCGTTTGGGCCGGCGTATATGACCCGGCGGTGTGCGAAGCGGCCACCGACCTGGATGGCGTCACCGTTGGCGCGGCGCTGGACGCCATCGGCTACCGCGGTCCCGAGCCGGCGCAGCCCTTCGCAGCCGATGCCTACTTCGAGCTGCACATCGAGCAGGGGCCGATTCTGGAGCGGGAAGGCCGGCAGCTCGGCATCGTCACCGGGGCGCAGGCGCAGGTGTGGTGGGACGTCGTGGCGACGGGCCAGGACAGCCACGCGGGCACCACTCCGCCGGGCGCCCGCAAGGACGCGCTGGTCTGCGCCGCGCGGATCGTGGACCTGGTGGACCGGATGATGCGCGTCCGCGGCGAGGACGGGCGCGGCACGGTGGGGCAGATGCAGGTGCTGCCCAACAGCCGCAACGTGATCCCCGGCGAGGTCCGGTTCTCCGTCGAATTCCGCCACCCCGACGGGGCGGAGATCGAGCGGCTGGCGGTGCAGTTCCCACGGGAGGCCGGCTTCATCGCGCGGGACTGCGGCGTGCGGATTGAGATGCAGGAGCTGCTGCGTATGCCGGCCCAGCCGTTCGACGCCGGGTGCGTAAATCTGGTGCGGCAGGCGGCGGCTCGGCTGGGATATTCGTCGCGGGAGATCGTGTCGGGCGCCGGGCACGACGCGGTGTATGTGGCCCGGCACGTGCCGACGGCGATGATCTTCACGCCGTGCAAGGATGGGCTGAGCCACAATGAGGCGGAGAGCATTGAGCCTGGGGAGGCTGAGGCTGGGTGCCAGGTGTTGTTTGAGGCGGTGGTGGGGCGGGCTTGTGGAGTTGGAGGTTAATTCTGCATTCAGGACTGATGCACGATACGTCAGATCAGTTTAATAGCGACTTCGCAAATTTTATCGTTTCGCCTTCGGCCTTCAACTGCTCTCTTCGAACTCGACTCTGGTTGTTACAGGGTCGAGCCCGAGACACTATCTACGATGAAGCCCAATACCAAGGAAAATTTATTTGAGTTATGAAGCTCGATAAGCTCATAGAGTAGTCACACGATCGGCTTGGCAATGTTGCTTTCAAAAGCCTGGCCTTATCAAGCGGAGATAAATCTCCACCTGTTAGAGAGGCAAGTCTGCCTCTTCCAGCTACTCCGTCACCACAGTAGACATAAGAGGGTAGGTTGAAGTGGTTCGCAATGAAAACCTGATCCGCAAGAATCCAGTTCTCTATTTGCCTATCTGAGACGCCGACATGAAAGGAGCGGCTTGGGTCAATGACAGACAGCTTATTCCTTAGATACTGAGACATTTCTCCGCATGTCTCCGGTCTCCCCTCTCGATCTAACAAAACCACAACCCTACGAACCGTTCCGTCAATGATTTCTAATTGATCCGCAATAGCGTCAACAATCAAGTCCAAATTAACACGTGTGCCATTTGGAAGACATCTCTGAACAAGTGCTCTTGAGTAGGTCTCCTTAATAAAATGCGCCTCAAGATGCTCTTCAACTATTGCTGCGATCCTCTCCATAGACACCTCCTGTCCTATAGTAATGCCCAAGCCCGAATCTGCTTTTGGCAATCTTATCTATAAGACGATCACGATTCGCAACTTTGCTCGCACAACTTATGCCATCTTCCAATTCGAAAATTGTCATCTCAGCAGGATTGCAGCAGTCCAATATAATTGGACTATGAGTTGATGATATGAAGTTTCTACGCGAGTCCTCGCTAATTAGTTTTCGACAAAGAGCAACAAAAGACTCCTGCATAAATGGATGCAAAAAAGTTTTCTGGCTCTTCAATTATGCTAAGAGAAGGTTCTACGTGAAGAACAGCTAAAAGAGCTAGCCACTTGACTGTTCCATCGCTGATCCCACCTAGGGAGAATTCTTCCAAGTGGTTTTCTCGCCTGAAGGTAAGATATGGCCGAAGCAAAGCCTCCTGAAAGTCTAGGTCAACTCTCAATCCCTCAATGCCTGGATTCACCTCGCGGCACCAAGAAATAATACTCCTATACAAAGATGCTTGGCTATCAGGATTAAGATATCCTCTTTTGGACCAGATAAAAGGTAGAGCATTGTAGTTACCTTGTTCTAAGCAGGCTTCCGTCGGTTTTCACACGGATGGTAACGTCGGGTCGGTGTTGACGTTTGCTGGGTAGCTGTCATGGCGGGTCGGTCTCCTTTGGTTGCGAGCGTTGAGCAGGAAGCGGAACTGCGG
>CAXTDP010000226.1:0-8215 GCA_964242295.1 uncultured Acetobacteraceae bacterium
AGCGTCAACCCGGATTCGCCAAGATCCACGTGTAACCTGGCTTTGAACCACGCCCGTTGAATGGCATCGAAGGAACATACCTTCCCTAACAGGGGTCGGCTACCTGGGCATTAATGCACCAACGCTTTGGAGATCAGCACCGTGCGCCCTCCACCCAAACTTTCTTCAAGATTGGATTTGTAAATGCCGAAGTCGCCGTCCCGCCCCGATACCGCCTGCTCTCCTTGGGACCGTCCACATAAAGGGGACAGGTCACCTCCACCCAGCCCCGTCAGCCCGCCCAGGACTGACCAAAGTCGAACTGAGCTGGCTGATGTCAACGGGCTGTAAAGCCACCATCGATCACCATCTCCATGCCAGTCATGAAGCTGGCATCCGGGCCCGACAGAAACGCCACGGCGCCGGCGATGTCGTCAGGTTGTCCAAGCCGCCCCAGCGGGATGAGGCGCACCAAATCGGCGCGGACGTCTGCCTCCGTGCTGCCGACCATTGCGGCCCTGTCCCGGAACAGCTGGCTTCCCATCGAAGTTTCCGTCGTGGCCGGGTGAACCGTGTTTGCGCGGATCGGGTACTTGAGCAGCCCGCATTCCAGCGCGACCGATTTCGTGAACAGCCTGACCCCGCCCTTGGTTGCGTGGTAGGCCGAGCCGTACGGCGCGCCCACGATGCCGCCAACCGAGCTGACGTTGATGATGGAATGCAGGCTACCGTTGACCGTCGGCGTCTCCTTCATGATCCGCACGGCCGTCCGGGTACCGAGGAAGATGCCGTCGAGATTGACGCGGGTCAGCCTGCTCCACTGCTTGAGGGAGGTGTCCTCGACCTTGCGAACGTCGAATACACCCGCGTTCCCAACAAAAACATGCAGGCCACCATAGTTCTCGCGCAGCCAGGGGTCGAAAGCTTCCCACTCCTCCTCTCTGGACACGTCGAGGCGATAGGAAGCCGCGGCGTTGCCGTTTTCCTGCATCTCCCGTACGACGGTTTCCGCCCCGTCCAGGTCCAGATCCAGCGCGATGATGGTGGCACCTTCCCGCGCCAGCCGTAACGCTATGGCCTTCCCAACCCCACTCGCGGCACCAGTCACGACCGCCGTGCGGCCCGTCAAGCATTTCGACATGCATCCACCTACATTTAAACCGGACGCCGGCTTCGTTGCCGCACCGCCGCCGCGGCGAGGATCTTGGATCTACACTTCTCTCGGTACGCTAACGGCCGATGCGGCCTGCCAGTGCCGTATGAACGCGACGGAGCCAGCGCCGACGGCCAACACCACGGCAAGCACGATCAGGCTTGCCCGGGGGCTGCCGAACAAGTCCACGAGCACCCCGAAGATGTTGGGACCAAGAAAACCGCCGGTGTTGGCGATCGAGTTGATCAGGGCGATCGAGCTCGCCGCAGCCATGCCGCTGAACAGCGACGTGTGCAGGCCCCACATCGGCGGAACCATGGAATTGATGCCCGCCGCCGCCAAGCAGAGCGCTGCAATGGCAAGCGCAGCATTCTCGATGAAGATGGACGCCAGCACCAGCCCGACTGCCCCGACCAGCATCGGGATACTCATATGTAGCCGGCGCTCGCCCAGGCGGTCGGAACTCCAGCCGACCAGCGGCACGGCAATGGCAGCGGCTATCCACGGCAGGGCGGTTAGAAAGCCCGTCGCGACCCGTCCGGCCCCGGATGCCTGTTGCACCAGCCGCGGCAGCCAGTAAATCAGGCCATACTGGCCTGTGACGGCCGTCAGATAGACGAAGGCGAACACCCAGACCTGCGGGTTGGCGAAGCCGCTGGACAGCTTGTTGTGCTGTGCACTACCGAGTTGTTCGCGTTCCGTGTTTAGCTTGGCCGTCAGCCAGGACCGCTCCTCGCTGCTCAGCCAAGCCGCGCGGGCAGGGGAGTCGGTCAGGAACCAGAAAGTCACGAACCCAAGCACGACCGCCGGCAGGCCCGTCACGAGAAAGATCCACTGCCACCCGCGCAGCCCGGCCACGCCGTCCAGCACGAACAGCGACGACATGAGTGGCGCACCGATCGCAGAGGACAGTGGGGCGGCAATCTGGAACAAGGAAAGCGCCCGGCTACGGGACCGGTTGGGAAACCACTGAGACAAGTAGAGGATCACGCCAGGGTAAAGGCCGGCCTCTGCGAAGCCGAGCAGCACGCGCATCGTATAGAACGACTTGGGGCCTTCCACGAATATCATTGCCGACGCGACGAGCCCCCAGGTGATCATGATGCGCGCGATCCAGAGCCGTGCACCCACGCGGTAGAGCAGGATGTTGCTGGGAACCTCAAACAGCACGTAGCCAAGGAAGAAGATGCTGGCGCCGAAGCCATACGCGCTCGCGCTTAGGCCGATGTCGGCGTTCATCTGCAATGATGCGATGCCGATGTTGTTGCGGTCGATGAAGCAGACAAAAAACACGAGCATGGTGAATGGGACGAGTCTGAGCGTCACCTTACGCGTGGTCGTAATCTCAATTGCCGACAGTGCGGTGTTATAGGTTGCACTCAATCCTTGTTCCTCCCTGCCCCGTTGGTGGGCGACCTCTTGTTCTCAGCCGTTGGCCTGGTTCGTCAGGTCGCGGGGAAGCCGAGCTTGCCCGGGTTCAACATCCCCCCTGGATCCAGTGCGTCCTTCACCCGGCGCAGCAGGCCGTGGGCGGTGCCCATGGCCGCGGGCAAGCGCGCCGCCCGCACCAGGCCGATGCCGTGGTGGTGGCTGATGGCGCCATCGTGCCGTGCCGCGGCGTCCAGCACCGCGTCCCACACCTGGCCGTAGCGGGCGCGGAGCTGGGCGGGATCCTGATCCTCTAGCCCGAAGATGACGTACATGCCGCAGCCGTCCGGGTAGAAGTGCGACCAATGCGCCATGGACGTGGTGCATAGCGGGCGGATAGCGGCCATCGCGTCGTCGTAGATGGCTTCCAGCGCCGGCCAGGTTCCGGTCACCTCGATGGAATCGGAGATGGAGTTCGCCGCGGCGTTGCCCCGCTCCAGCCACTCCGCATTGTAGCGGCCGCGCTCCCATGCCTCGGCGACGCCGCTGCCCAGGTCCTCTGCGCCGAACTGCCGTGCCAACTCCGCCGCCACGGCCTCCATTGCCTCCACCAGGCGCGGGTGCCCTTCCTGTCCCAGGATCAGCAGGGGATCGGCACGATGGAGCCCGACGCGGTGATACAAGTGTTCGGACTCCGTGGCGTCATACAGCCGGATCAGCGGTGGTTCCGCGTGCAAACGGAAAATCTCCTGCACCAGGGCCAAGCCCTGGCCCAGCGAGGGTACGGCGTAACCGCGGTAGCTGCGCTCCTGCGGCAGGGCGCGGGTTTGCAGGGTGGCACGCGTCACCACGCCCAGCGTGCCTTCCGCCCCCAGGAACAGCGCCGGCAGCCAAGGGCCGGTGGCGCCCCGCGGCCGGGCCGGGACGGACACCTCGGTCCCGTCCGTCAGCACCACGTCCAGGCCGCGCAGCATACGCTCGATGCCGCCGTACTTGGCGGAATAGGTGCCAGAGGACAGGGTGGCGATCCAGCCGCCCACGGTGGAGATTGCGAGCGACTGCGGGTAGTGCCCCAGCGTGTGCCCGCGCTCGTTCAGGTAGGCTTCCAGCACGCCGCCCATCACGCCGGCCTCAACCTGCACGTGGCCGGTGGCCGGGTCGAAGTGCAGGATGCGGTCGAGCGCGGTCAGGTCGAGCGCGACCTGGCCGGGCATGCTGGGCACGCAGGCGCCGGTGACGCCGGACCGCGCGGCGACCGGCACCACCTTTTGCCCTTGCTGCGTGGCCCAGCGCAGGACCGCCGGCAGCTCCGCCGTGTTTGTCGGGCGGATCACGGCAGCAGGCAGGTGCTGCATCCGCTCCGCGCTTTCCCACTTGCGGGACACCGGCCAGGCATCGGCGCCGTAGCCGGCGCGGGCAGCGTCGTCCTGCAGGGTGGGGAAGGGGACGTCGATGGAGGCGATATCGGCAGGCATCGTGCGCTCCTCCTCAGGCCGGCGTCGGGAAGGACGGCATCGTCACGTAGCCCGGCAGGGTGGGCGCACCCAGCACCGCCTGGTGGCGCGTCACGTCGATGATGAAGCGGGCGGCGCTGTCCAGCGCCTGGGTGCGGTGGAAGGCTTGCGGGAACCCGTCGCCGATGGCGTAGGCGCCATGCCAGCGCAGCACGGCCACCGGCGCCTCGGTCAGTGCATCGGACATGGCATCGTCAATGGCGCTCCACTGCTTGAAGCCCGGCGGCCCCAGCACACGTATGCGTGGGCCGAGGTAGGATATCCCGTTCTCGTCGATCGGCTCGATGGTGTCCGTGAAATAGGACAGCAGCGCCGCGTGGTAGGGGTGGCCGTGCAGCACCACCTTGGCGTCGGTTTTGCGGAAGATGCGGCGATGCAGCGACAAGTTCACCGACGCTTCCGGCACGGGCTCGTCCGAGTGGATCGGCAGCACCATCAGGTGCTCGGGAGTCAGGTGCTCCTTGGCGGTTTTGGTGCGGGTGACGACCAGCTCGTCCGGGCCGGTGCGGATAGCGCAGTTGCCGCCGCGCATGTGGCACATGCCGGTTGTGGTCATCAGCCGCATGTACTCGGTCATCTCACGGGCGATGTCGTCCAGGTTCATGGTGCTGCTCCGGTTGTGGGGGCAGTGGCCAGCGCGCGGGCGCTGGCCACTGCCTGTTGAAAATGCTGATAGGCCCGTGCGTAGGTGCCTGCCGTTTCCGGGCGGGGCTCGTGCCTTCGGCGCACCCTCGTCATCGCGCGAATGGCCGTGGGAATGTCGGGATGCAGGCCGGCGCTGACCGCGCCCAGCATGGCGGCACCCAGCAGCGCAGGCTCCTCAGTCGCCACCGTCTCGACCGGCATTTCCAGCACGTCCGCCACCACCTGCGCCCAGGTGTCTGACCGCGCGGCCCCGCCCACCATGCGCACCAGCGTGGGCCGGTGCCCGGCGGCGTCCAGCGCGGCCAGAACGTCGCGGAGGGAAAAGGCAACACCCTCGATGACGGAGCGCGCCAGGTGGGCACGGGTGTGGGCGGGACGCAGCCCCGCGAACATCCCGGCCACGGCGCGATCCTGGGGCACGCCCGCGCCCATCAGGTAGGGAACCGTGACAAGGCCGTCCGACCCGGGCGCGACCGCCTCCGCTTCCCGGATCATCTCGTCCACCGTGAGCGCGCTTGAAGTTCCCAGCAGCCCGCGTAGCCATTCCAGCACCGCGGCGCCGGACGGCTGCAGGGCGAACACCTCCCACAACCCGGGCGTCACCCACGCCGTGCAAGACAGGGTCCCGTCCGGGTCGGCGCAGGCCTGCGCGGCGATGACCGCAAAAGTGGCGGAGGTGCCGACAGAGACCGTGCTCTCGCCGGGCATGGTGACACCTGCGCCGACCTTGTAGCACACGGCATCCGACGCTGCGGCGAGGACGGGTGTGCCAGGACGCAGCCCGATCTGCGCCGCCACCGCCGGGCGCAGCCCTCCCACCACGGTGCCCGGGGCCACAATCGCCGGCAAGGTGGCGAGATCGAGATCGGCGGCCGCGCAGAGCCTGCGGTCCCACCCGGTGCAGCCGAGTGCCGCAAAGCCGTAATGGGCGGCGTTGGTGGCATCCGTCGCCAACGTTCCGGTCAAGCACCTGATTGCCACTGCCTGCGGCCCGGCAAAGCAGGTGGCCGCTCCGGCTGGGTCGCCCTCTGCCCGCCAGCGCAGGATCGTGGCGGCGGACAGGGTGGTGTCCAGCAGCAGCCCGGTGCGCGCGGTGAACGCCCCGCGCCCGCCGCAGCGCTCCACGAAGGTCTCAAGGCAGTTCTCCCCGCGGCTGTCGGTCCACACAGGCGCGCGTCCCAACGGCCGGCCAGCGCGGTCAAGTGGAAGGAGGGTTCCGCGCGCGCCGGTGACGGACACGGCCGCCACCTCGTCTGGTGATGCGCCGGAGCGGGCGACGGCCGCGGCCAGCATCTCCAATGGCCGATCAAGCAGATCGCCGGGATCCATCTCGGCCATACCGGGCAAGTGGGACGCGACCCGGGTGGCGATTCCGGCCAGGCCGAGAACTGCGCCATCACGGTTGGCGACGCACGCCTTGACGACCGAACTTCCGACATCAACGGCGGCAATCAACATTCGCGACGGCCTACCAGGTGACGCCACGACGCTTGGGGCGGAACGGGCGGAATTGGGATCGTGCCAGTAGACTCAACATCGAGGTTCACCATAGGCACAGGAACTGTAGCAGCCGTAGCATACGTATGTCAAAGCAAGCAAGCCGGCGATGCGACGCTCCCGTGGCGGCAACATGCTTGTTGCGGCGCACAAGGCCGTGCAGCTTCCCGGGATGAGCAAACTCAAAAACCATCGGTTTCGCCGCCGCGTGACGGCATGGGACGTCGCCCGGGCCGCCGGCGTGAACCAGTCCGTGGTGTCCCGGGCATTCAACCCAGCCTCCAAGGTCGCGCCAGAAACGCGCAAGCGCCTGCTGGCCCTCGCCGAGGAGTTGGGATATGCGCCGAACGCCCTGGCGCGCGGCCTGCTGACGGGGCGCACGCGCCTGGTCGGCATCACCACGGTCCAGATCAACTCCGACATCGCCAGCAGCTTGTTGCAGAAGCTCGGGCGCGGGCTGCTGGCCGCGGACCTGTGTCCGCTTCTGCTGCCGCTGCGCGAGGATGGAAGCCTCGCCGATGAGATCGGGCGCCTGTTCAGCTTCGACGTGGATGCGCTGATCCTTGTTTCGGCCAACCTCACGCCCGCGCTCGTCAAAACCTGCACGGTCTGGGGAAGGCCCGTGATCCTGCTGAACCGCGTCGCGCCAGGTGGAGGCATGCACTCCGTGCGGACCGATGACGGCGGCGGCGGACAGGACGCGGCCCGGTTGCTGATCGGGCGGGGTGCGCGCCGGGCTGCCTTCGTGTCTGGGCCGGAGGACGCGACCACCTCTACGGCCCGGCGCGATGGCTTCCTACGCGGGTTTGCGGCAGCGAACCGTCCTCCGCCCCAGATCGTGGCAGGCGACTTCACCTATGACAGCGGTGTCGCCGCCGGCCGCGTCATGCTGGGCCAGCGGCGGGACCGCCCGGACGCCGTTTTCTGCGCCAACGACATGATGGCGCTCGGCGTAGTGGACGCGGCGCGTGAGATGGGCCTGTGCATCCCCGACCAGGTGCAAATCGTGGGCTTCGACGACATCCCGGCGGCGAGATTCAAGGGCTATGAGCTGACCACGTTCCGTCACGACCTGGACACGGTCGCGCGGGACACCGTCGCGCTCCTCGCAGCGCTCGGACGCGACGGCGCGGCAGGGACCGTGGACCGCATCGTCCCGGCTGCCCTGGTCGAGCGGCGTTCGACGCACCCTTTTGCCCCCGGCTGATACGCCCCCATCCAACGCGCCGGGGAATGCGTCTTGACATACGCTTGACATACGTATGTGACATGCCGCAGCCTGAAACCGTGCAGGCGCAGCCAACCGTGCCATGCCGGACCATAAGAACGAAGTGCCGAGCGCACGCGTGGGGAGCGGCAAGCGATGACGGTGACGCGACGGGGTACTCTTGGGCTAGGGGCCGTGCTGCTCGGCACCGAGCTTGTACACCGGGCACGGGCGGCGACGCCGGCAGCACCTGCCGCGATGCCCGAGCTGACGATCGAGAAGGGGGCCAGTTTGCGCGTGCTGCGCCCCGCTAAGTTCCTGGACCCGGATGAGCGCGTGTTCAACGAGAACACCCAGCGCTTCGCCAAGGAGAACAACATCACGATCCGGGTGGACTATGCCGCCTGGGAGGACTTGCGCCCGCAGACTGCGGTGACGGCGAACACCGGCGCCGGGCAGGACGTGATCCTGGGTTGGACGGACGACCCGCATCTGTATGCTGAGAAGCTGGTGGACCTCACGGACGTGGCGGACTACCTGGGCCGCAAGTATGGCGGCTGGTATCCCCTGGCGGAACGCTACGGCAAGAAGTTCGGCACGCAACAATGGATCGCGTTGCCGGTGGGCGCCAATGGCGGCCTGCTGGTTTATCGGGAAAGCTGGCTGAAGGAGGCTGGGTTCGACGCCGCGCCCCGCACGACCGACGAGATGCTGGCCTGCTGCCGCAAGCTGAAGGCGACCGGGCACCCCGTCGGCTTCGCCTTGGGCCACGGCGTCGGCGACGGCAACGCATTCTGCCACTGGCTGGTTTGGACCTTCGGCGGCACGATGGTGGACGAGAACCAGAAGGTC
>CAXTDP010000227.1:0-8115 GCA_964242295.1 uncultured Acetobacteraceae bacterium
ACGCTGACCCACTCCTACCCGCATTCCTGGCGCAGCAAGGCGCCGGTGATCTACCGCGCCACCCCGCAATGGTTCATCCGCATGGACGGGCCGGAGCACCTGCGCGAGCGGGCCTTGCAGGAGATCGCCAAGACCGCCTTCGTCCCCGAGGCCGGGCGCATCCGCCTGGCCAGCATGGTCGCCGGCCGCCCGGACTGGTGCATCAGCCGCCAGCGCGCCTGGGGCGTGCCGATCCCGGTCTTCGTGGACCGCCGCACCGGCGAGCCATTGCGCGACCCGGCCGTCGTCGCCCGCATCGTGGACATCTTCACCACCGAGGGCGCGGACACCTGGTACAGCAGCCCGCCCAGCCGCTTCCTCGGCAACGGGCGCGACCCCGACGCCTACGAGCAGGTCACCGACATCGTGGACGTATGGTTCGAGTCCGGCAGCACCCACGGCTTCGCCTTGCAGGACCGTGGCCTGCCCTGGCCGGCCGACCTCTATCTGGAGGGCAGCGACCAGCACCGCGGCTGGTTCCAGCACAGCCTATTGGAAGCGGTCGGCACCCGCGGCAGCGCGCCGTTCAAGGCGGTGCTGACCCACGGCTTCGTCCTCGACGAGGCCGGGCGCAAGATGAGCAAGTCGCTCGGCAACGTCACCGCCCCGCAGGAGGTCACCGACAAGATGGGCGCCGACATCCTGCGCCTCTGGGTGGTGAACTCCGACGTCTCGGAGGACCTGCGGATCGGGCCGGAAATCCTCAAGCAGCAGGCCGAGCTGTATCGCCGCCTGCGCAACACCCTGCGCTGGCTGCTTGGCAGCCTGGACGGCTTCACCGACGCCGAACGGCTGCCCGACGCCGACATGTCGGAGTTGGAGCGCTGGGTGCTGCACCGCCTGTCGGTGCTGGACGCCCGCATCCGCGGGGCGCTCGCGTCGCACGACTGGACCGGAGTATATCCAGACCTGCACGCCTTCTGCTCATCGGACCTGTCGGCGTTCTACTTCGACGTCCGCAAGGACGTGCTCTACTGCGACGCGCCAAACAGCCCGCGCCGCCGTGCCGTGCGTACGGTGCTGGACCACCTGCATCGCTGCCTGGTCGCCTGGCTGGCGCCCGTGCTGTGCTTCACGGCGGAGGAGGCATGGTTGGCCCGGTTCCCGTCCGAGGACGGCAGCGTCCACCTGCAAGCCTTCCCGGACCTCCCAGCCTCCTGGCACGACCCGGCATTGGATGCCCGTTGGGCCGCCATCCGCGACGCCCGCGGCGGCGTCACCACCGCCCTGGAAGCGGCCCGGCTGAACAAGCTGATCGGCGCCTCCTTGCAGGCCGCGATCACCGTGCCCCCGGCGCTGCTGGACCTGCTGGACGCCGACGCCTGGGCGGAGGTCGCCATCGTGTCCGCGGCAACCCCCGGCGACGCCTTGCACGTTGACCGCGCCCCCGGCGAGAAATGCGCCCGCTGCTGGCGCGTGCTGCCAGAGGTCGGGTCGCAGCCGTCGCACCCCGCCCTATGCCTGCGGTGCGCCGACGTGGTGGAGGGCCTGTCCTGCCAGGCCGCCGCGGAATGAGGCCAAGCCTGATCTCCGCGGGCCAGACCCGTCCGTAGGCCCCCCCCGCCGCTGCGCCGCCATGCCAGTTGCAGCAGACGCTGCGACGGCCGCCGCCGCAGCCGGGCCGGAGCGCGGTCCGCATGACGTCGCGGGTCCGCTGGGGCCTGCTGTCGGCGCTGCTGGTGCTGGCGGCGGACCAGGCCAGCAAGTGGTGGGTGCTGGACATCCTGGACCTGCCGGACCTGCGGCAGATCGTGGTCCTGCCGGTGTTCAGCCTGACGATGGTGTGGAACCACGGCGTCACCTTCGGGCTGCTGAACGGCCTCGGCGCCTGGGGACCCTGGCTGCTGGCCGGGGCGGCGTTGGCGGTGGTGATCGTCCTGGGGACTTGGCTGCGCCGGGCCGAGAGCCGGCTGGTGGCGGTGGCGCTGGGCGCCATCGCGGGCGGGGCGGTGGGCAACGTGATCGACCGGCTGCGCTTCGGCGCGGTGGTGGATTTCCTGCACGCCCATGCCTTCGGCTGGTCCTGGTATGTGTTCAACTTGGCCGACGCCGCCATCGTCTGCGGCGTGGCGGTGCTGGTGCTCGACGGGCTGCGGCCCAAGCCGGCGGCGGTGCCGGACAGAACCACGCTTGCAGACACCGGGCGCTAGGCGGTATGACGCCCCCCATGAAGACTGGCATGACCAAGGCTGGCATCATGAAGACCTGGCGCCTGCTGATCCCCATCGCCATGCTCGGGCTGTCCGCATGCAGCGGTGACCAGTTGACCCGCACCTTTGGCCTGACCCGCGATGCGCCTGACGAATTCCAGGTGACGACCCGGGCGCCGCTGTCCATGCCGCCCGACTTCACCCTGCGTCCACCCCGCCCCGGCGCCACCCGTCCGCAGGAACTGACGCAGCGCCAGCAGGCGGAGGGCGCCCTGGTGCCCGACACCCTGCTGGGCGGCAGCACGCCGGCCGCGTCCTCACCTGGCCAGGAGGCGCTGGTCGCCGCGGCGGGCCGTCCGGCGCCCCCTGACATACGTGCGCGCTTGGACCAGGAAGCGGCGCTGGATACCCCCAGCCGTCCGCTGACGGACCGGCTGATGTTCTGGCAAAGCCCGCCGCCGCCCGGCACGCAGGTGGACCCGGTGCGCGAGGCCGCGCGGCTGCGGCAGAATGCTGCCCTGGGTCAGTCGCCCGAGGCTGGCGACACGCCGATCATCCAGCGCAGGCGGCAGGGGCTGTTCACGGGGCTGTTCTAGCCACGTCGCCTCCGGCTCAATTCACGTGCCGGACCAAGGTGCGGGACCAAGGCCGAGGTGAGAAGGCTTTCTCTGTGCAGCAATCGGCCTGCCATGCCTACGGGTCACGTTCCGCTGCCGGGCAGGACTATGCCCGCCCGGCTCCTTACCCCGACCCTTTCCCGGGGGAAGGGGGAGAAAACGGTTTCTACTTCAGCGTGTCGAGGTAGGCGATCAGGTTGGCCCGCTCGTCTTCTTTTTTCAGGCCGACGAAGATCATCTTGGTGCCCGTTACGACGCCGCGCGGGTTTTCCAAATACTTGTTCAGTTCCTCGTTCGTCCACGTCACGTTGTAGGCCTTCATGGCGTCCGAGTAGCTGAACCCCTCGATGCTGTGCGACGGACGGCCGACGACGCCATACAGCGACGGGCCGATCTTATTCTCGCCGGCCTTGCCAGAGTGGCAAGCCGCGCACTTGTTGAACTGCACCTTGCCGAGGGCTGGGTCTCCATCCGCCCTGGCGGCGCTGCTGGCAAGCATTGCGGCCAGTGCTGCCATGGCAAGGGTGGCGGGATGCTGCATTGATGATCCTCCGGTTCCTGCGCCCGGTCTGGCGCTTGCACGTCAGTATGAGGCGCACCGGCGTTTTGTCGAGGCGGCGCACGGCCTTCCGGTTCTCACGCAGGCGTGAGGCCAGCCGGTCGGTGACGGAATAGCGGCACCGGCATCGTTCTCGCATGATCCGGGATCACGCCATTACGGCGCATGGCTTGTGCGACGGGAGCGGCCAAGCCGGCTGAACCGGCCTATGGGATGCGGCCGATGCTTCGTTCACCAAACCCGCCTCCCGGCCGGCGAGCGCTGGCCGCCCGTCCACCGGCCCCGGAGCGCTTGGGCACGGCCCGGTTTATGCGCCAGGTTTATGCACCAGGTTTATGCGATGGGAGCGGTTGCGGCGAAGCCGGCGATGCCCGGGCTGAAATCATTTTGGCCGGTTTACTTTTTCGCGTTCAACTTGACTTTTCATAATCCACTTAGCCCGGTGACAAACCACACCTTTTAGTAGTAAAGATCATCCCGCATTCTACCAAAAAGGGCGATGCTCATGCCTCTTTCACGCCGTCGCCTGATTGCCGGAACCGCCGCATTGCCCTTGGTGAACATCGGCCGAGCTAGGGCGGCCGAGTTCAGCTTCAAGCTTGCCAACAACCTGCCGGCCGAGCATCCGCTGAACATGCGCGCATCAGAAGCATGCACGCGGATCGCCGAGGCCACCCGGGGGCAGATCGAGATCAAGATATTTCCGAACAGCCAGCTCGGCTCCGACACGGAAACGCTCAAAAAGCTGCAGTCCGGGGCAATCGAGTTCTTCGCGCTGTCCGGCCTGACCCTTTCTCCTGTCGTGCCCGCATCCTCCATCAACGCCGTCGGGTTTGCGTTCAAGACCTACAGCCAAATCTGGGCCGCGATGGATGGCAAGCTCGGCGCGTTCGTGCGCGGAGAAATCGGCAGCCGCGGCTTGTTCATGGTCGGGCGCCTATGGACCCATGGCTTCCGGCAGACCACGACCAGCACGAAGCCGATCAGGACGCCGGACGACCTGCGCGGCCTCAAGCTGCGCGTGCCGGTCAGCGCGCTTTCCACCAGCATGTTCGGGGCGTTTGGCGCGGTGACGACCAGCATGACCCTCAACGAGGTGCATGCGGCCCTGGAATCGCATGTCATGGATGGGCAGGAAAACCCGCTTGCGCTCGTGCAGGCGGCAAAGCTGTATGAGGTGCAGCAATACTGCAGCCTGACCAACCACATGTGGGACGGATATCGGCTCATAGCGAACGGGGAGGTTTGGCAGCGCCTGTCCCCCCGGAACCGCGAGATCGTGGAACGCGAGTTCGACCAGGCGGTCCAGGACGAGCGGGCCGATATGGTGCTGCTCGATCCGCACCTCCGGGGCGACCTGGCGGCGACCGGGCTTAAGCTCAACGCGGTTGATGGGCCTAGCTTTCAGCACGTCCTGCAACAGGCGGGCTTCTACCAGGAGTGGCGGGGCAAGTTTGGCGAGGCTGCCTGGGGCTTGCTTGAAGAATATACCGGCGCCCTGGCATGACCTAAGCAAACCTCTGGAGGCTTGCGCGGCCTGGCACGGCCGCAGGTCATCCGTGTAATAGGCCGCGCAAGCCTACTTAGCAACGGCGGCGCGGCGCAACCTGCCGCCGCGACGGCATTCGAGTATGCGTGGGGGGTTGGAGCGGGACAGCCACCGCGTGGGGCGCCGTCCGCTGCCGTCGTCCCGGGCCGCCGCGGTCCCGAGTCCGTCGGTTCCTGCCATGGCGCTCCGCAATGCGTCACTTCCCCAAGGCCGCCGTCCGCCATAGCATCGCCGGCCAACGACCCGGGGAAACGCCATGCTGACCGTTGCCGTCATGTATCCCGCCGAGAGCGGCGCCACCTTCGACCACGACTATTACATGACCACCCACATCCCGATGGTCCGCCGCCTGTGGGAGCCGATGGGCCTGCAAGACCTGCGCGTCCTGCGTGGCGCCCCAGCGCCAGATGGCGCGGCGCCGGCCTACACCACCATCGCCCTGCTGACCTTCAGCGACCCCGACGCCTTCACCGCCGCCGCCGGGCGGCATGGGAGGGACATCTTCTCGGACATCCCGAACTTCACCAACGGCAAGCCGGTGATGCAATTCAACGAGGTCGTCCCGGGATGACGGCTGGAACGATGGAGGTCCGCAGCCGGCAAGCCTGCTTCGGCGGCACGATGGGCCTCTACACCCACGCCTCCGAAGCCACCGGCACCCCGATGCGCTTCGGCGTTTATATCCCGCCGCAGGCTGCCCGGGCGCCGTGCCCGGCGCTTTACTACCTCGCCGGCCTCACCTGCACCGAGGAGACCTTCGCGCAAAAGGCCGGCGCCCTGCGCCTGGCCGCCGAGCACGGCCTGGTGCTGGTCATGCCCGACACCAGCCCACGCGGCCTGGACCTGCCGGGCGAGACAGAATCCTGGGACTTCGGCCTAGCTGCCGGCTTCTACCTGGACGCGACGCAGGCGCCCTGGGCTGGGCACTACCGCATGGCGCAGTATGTGTCGCAGGAGTTGCCCTCCCTGATCGAGGCGGAGTTCCCGGTGCGCCCCGACCGCCGCGGCGTGTTCGGACACTCGATGGGTGGGCACGGTGCCCTGGTGACGGCGCTGCGCGACCCGGCGCGCTGGCAGTCCGTGTCAGCCTTCGCCCCCATCAGCAACCCTTCGGCGGTGCCCTGGGGGCAAAAGGCGTTCACCGGATACCTCGGCCCGGACCGGGCGGCATGGGACGAATGGGACGCGACGGCGCTGCTGCGGCGCGGCGCCTATCCCGGGCCGATCCTGGTGGACCAGGGCGACGCCGACCAGTTCCTGCAGGTGCAGTTGCAGCCCGCAGCCTTCCAGCAGGCCGCCGCCGCAGCCAGCCAGGACCTGACCCTGCGGATGCAGCCGGGCTATGACCATAGCTACTGGTTCATCCAAACCTTCATGGCTGACCACATGACACATCACGCGCGGGAGTTGCTTGGATGAGGCGGATTGCGTTTGCGCTGGCCCTGCTGCCGCTGGCCGGCCCGGCAGGAGCGGCGGAGCAGCGGCTGACGTTCTGGAACCTGACATCGGACACCATCACCAACCTGGTCATGGCGCCGGCCGGCACCGACAAGTTCGGTCCCAACCAGTGCGCCAACGACCGCGACGGCAGCGTGGACCACGACGAGCGCCTGCGCCTGACCAGCCTGCAGCCCGGCCGCTACGATGTGAGGTTGACGCAGAAGCGCGGCCGCGTCTGCACCATACGCGGCGTCGAGGTGAAGGGGGAGGGGCGCTACGCCTTCTCCCTAGCCGATGAAGACCTAAAAGACTGCAAATAGAAGCCCCCCTTCTCCCTCTCCCTCCGGGAGAGGGCAAGCACAAACCTGGCCCTATGTGAGGCACAGTCCCGCCGCATCGTTGGTGCCCGGCTCTGCAGCCAAGACTCCCTAACCCCACCCCTCTCCAAAAGCGAGAAGGGACAGCGCCAGATCAGACCCGGACGCGCGCGCGTCCTGGCCGGGCCATCTGCCCGTCCACGCTGTAAGCCCCGCCGCCCAGGATCGCGAAGCCGAGGAACCCTCCGGCAATGGCCAGGTTCTTCAGGAACTGCGTCTGCTGCGCCAGCTCGCCGTGGCCCAGCACCGCCGTCGCCACCGTGAACACGGCCAGCACCACGGCCATGATCCGCGTCTTGACCCCCACCAGGAACAGGATGCCGATGCCAAGCTCCACCGCCACCGAGACGATGTAGGCGATCTCCGGCGCGGGCACGCCGATCTTGGCGAAATACGCCTTGGTGGCCGCGGCGGCCGTAAGCTTGCCAAAGCCGCTGATGATGAACAGCAGCGCCATCAAGACGCGGCCCACGAGGATCAGCAGGTCGTTTTGCGGGGTCATGCGGCTTTCCTTCGGATGATGCGGGCACGGCAGGCGTCGCCAAAGGCCCGGAACAGCGCAACGCTGTAGGGATCGGCAGCATAGTCCCATTCCGGGTGCCACTGCACGGCCAATGCGAAGGTCGCGCCCTCCACCCGCACGCCCTCGACCGTGCCGTCCGGCGCCGTCGCCTCCACGACCAGCCGGGGCGCCACCCGGTCTATCGCCTGCTCATGGACCGAGTTGACCCGGATGCTGTCCCGCCCGGCAATGGCGGCCAGCCGCCCCTGCAACGCCACATCGTGCTTAGGCCGATACTGCTCGGGCTTGCTGCCCGGGCCGCCACGATGGTCCAGCCGCCCGGCCACGTCATGCACCTGCTGGTGCAGGCTCCCGCCCAGCGCCACGTTCAGCTCCTGGATGCCCCGGCAGATCGCCAGCAGCGGCATGTCGCGTTGCAGCGCCGCATGAATCAGCGGAAAGCTGGTGCCGTCCCGCTCCCGGTCGTGCATGTCGGGCGTCAGGCTGTCGGCGCCGTAATGGCTGGGATGCACGTTGCTCGGGCTGCCCGGCAGCAGCAGGCCGTCCAGCCGGTCCAGCACCGCCAGCGCGGCCTCCCCGACCGGCGGGATCATCACCGGCACCACGCCGGACCCGCCCATCAGCGCGGCGGCATAACGCGCCGGCGTCGCGTGCTGCAGGTGGTTGTTCAGCATCCGGGCGCAGGCCGGGATGCCCACGAGGATCGTCATACCGGTTCCTTCAGTTTCGTCGCAACCTTCAGCTTGGGCCGCAGCCGGTCCGCCGCAACCGTGCCGACCGCGCCCAGCACCATCAGCGCCGCCAGCGGCCGCGCCGTCCCATCCGTCAGCGCGCCGACCAGCACGCCGCTGGCCGCCGCCA
>CAXTDP010000228.1:0-5601 GCA_964242295.1 uncultured Acetobacteraceae bacterium
GCTATCCTACAAGCGGGAGCGCGAGACCGATTTCCGCGACACGGTGGTGACGCTGTTGATTGACAACTCGGGCTCCATGCGCGGCCGTCCGATCACCGTGGCCGCCATGTGCGGTGACATCCTGGCCCGCACCTTGGAGCGCTGCGCGGTGAAAGTGGAGGTGCTGGGTTTCACCACCCGCGCCTGGAAGGGAGGACAAAGCCGCGAACGCTGGGTGCAGGACGGCAAGCCGCGCAACCCCGGCCGCCTGAACGACCTGCGCCACATCATCTACAAGTCTGCCGATGCGCCCTGGCGCCGCAGCCGCAAGAACCTGGGGCTGATGCTGCGTGAAGGGCTGCTGAAGGAGAACATAGACGGCGAAGCCTTGATGTGGGCTTACCGTCGCCTGACTGCCCGCACCGAGCACCGCCGCATCCTGATGGTCATCAGTGACGGCGCCCCGGTGGATGACAGCACCCTGTCGGTCAACCCCGGCAACTACTTGGAGCGCCACCTGCGCGAGGTGATCCGCGAGATTGAGACCCGGGACCAAGTGGAGCTGATCGCCATCGGCATCGGCCACGACGTGACCCGGTATTACCGCCGGGCCGTGACGATCGTGGACGCGGAGGAGTTGGGCGGCACCGTGATGAAGAAGCTGGCGGAGCTGTTCGACGAGGACGCGCGGGCGGCTTGGGCGCGGGCGTCGGCGGAGCGGGCGCCGTTGATCGCATAGCCGGCCGCAGCACGCGGCATGGCGTGCTGGCCGGGCCGATGAGCCTTCGCGGGGAGCGCGCTGCCGGCCTTACGACTCCTCGGCAGTCGCGGTGCGTCGCATCTGCCGAGGGCGCATGGAGATGATGCCGAATATTCCCTATGGGATGCGGCAGTCAGCCCGCCGCGGTGCGGCCTGCCAGAAAACCGGTTTGCCGGCCGTATGGGGGTGTCGTCCACCCCCATCGGCGCCGGCATCGCTGAAACCTCGCCCGGTTCAGATGATCAAGTTCCTGCCATGCAGACAGGTAAGATCCAGCCCTTGGCTTGCAGCCTCGCCAATCCCCTCGGCTGATGACCCGATGCAGAAGCCTGGCCGATTCGTGCTGATGCGCCCGGCGCGACCATAGGCCTGGCAAATCTGTCAACGCCAACTTTGTGGTGCACGGCCTTGTGATCGCGATTCGGGCCGGGCTCGTCGGATTCTATTACGATCTCCGAAGAAATGTTACTAAGAGTCACCGTCACCAAGCTAGGCGGCTTCCCAAGATCGCCAAGCTACCAGCGCCAGTCCACACCTGGCGCACTCAGAGTTGAGCATAGTCCAAAGCTAGATGCACGTGAGTGCAACTTGAGACTGCTAGACTCGGGACTGTCAGACTGCGGCATGCCAGTAGTTGATCTATTGTTCATGCTCTATAGCAGGCTTAGCTCATTACTTTCTGGGCGAATCACATGACTGTCGTGAACTGCATCAGTTCACAGTCCAGTAAAGCATAATCACCTGAACCAACAGGAGGCTTGCCATGAGTCACACGGATCCCACCGCGTCATCGTTCGAAAGCATGCTCGACTCCCCCGTGGAGGGCAGGCCGCCGGTTGGCCAGACCTTGGAGCCGGGTGGAACCGACTTGGCCGAAATGGTACAGGGCGCAGAACCGACCACCGACATCAGGGGCGCCATCGCGCTTGCGCCGCAGCAGCCGCTGGAGCCGTTCCCGCCGCTGCCGAAACTGCCGCCGCAAGTCATCACCCGCACGGTCAGCGGCCGTTACGGCGGCACGCTCGGCAGCTTCCGCGTCGAGTTGCGGGTTGACGTTGACCGGTCCCGGCCCTTGCGCAAGGTGAGCGGCGACTTCTACTCCACGTCAGGCGGCACCACGAGCTACATCGGCTCGTTTGTCGTTGACACCCTCGCCATCGTCAGCACTCCCGCCCAGATCATCCTCAAGGGGCTTGGCCGCTTCGGGTTCAGCGCCGGCGCCCCGGTGGTGCAGGTCGCCATCGCCCGCCGCTCGATCTTCCAGCCAGCCGCCCCCGCCACCCTGCAGTTCTTCACCACCGGCGGCGCACCAGGCTCCACCTACGCCTGCCAGTTCCAGTCCACCTACTTCCGCTCGGTGTTCCTGGAAACCGACCGCGTCTCCGATGTCGTCACGCCGGTGTTCAGCAGCTACAACACGGGATTGCTGCCCTCGGGTGGCACGCCGCGCACCCTCTCGGTCGCTTCCGCCTACGGCGAGGCCGGGATCGAGATGATCTCGACCGCCGGATCGGACGTCGTCAACGTCAGCGAGGCCGGGGCCGGGGCAACCTGGTCGGACGCCGAGCTGCACGCCTCGATGGTGAAGCACTTCTCGATGTTCAAGGACCAGCCGCAATGGGCGGTTTGGCAGGTGGTCTGTCAATTGCACGACCTCGGCCCTAACCTGCTCGGCATCATGTTCGACCAGTCCGGGTTGCAGCGGCAGGGCTGCGCGGTATTCCACGCCGGCCTCGGCGGCACCACGCCGGAGCAGCTCCGGCTGCAGCTCTATACCTACGTGCATGAGCTGGGCCACTGCTTCAACCTGCTGCATTCCTGGCAGAAGTCGCTTGCCAATCCGCCCGGTGTGGACCGTCCGGCGTCGCTGTCCTACATGAACTACCCCTGGCGCTTCCCCGGAGGCCCCCCAGCCTTTTGGAACGGCTTCGCGTTCCAGTTCGACGACGCCGAGTTGGTGCATCTGCGCCACGCGTTCCGCAACAGCATCGTCATGGGTGGCAACCCGTTCACTACCGGGTCGGCGGTGATTGATCCGGACGTCATGGCGGACGCAGTGGAGGACAACTCCGGCCTTGAGTTCGACATCACCCCCTCGCACCGCGCCTATGCGCTGGGCGAGCCGGTGGTGCTCAAGCTGGCGTTGCGGGCTGCGGACCGGCGCGGCCGGACGGTGCATCCGAACCTGCACCCGAAGACCTCCATGACCACGGTGGCCATCGCCAAGCCGAACGGCGAGGTCGTGGCCTACGAGCCGTATATGGATCACCTGATGGCCACCCAGCCGGAGCACCTAGTCGAGGGCAGGGTGATCGAGGACAGCGCCTACATCGGCTTCGGCAAGGGTGGCCTCTACTTCGAGCAGCCCGGCACCTACCGGATACGTGCGATCTACCACGCGCCGGACGGCTCGCGGGTGATGTCGAACGTGGTCAGCCTACGGGTGCGCTATCCCGTCACCTCGAAGGAGCAGGACCTGGCCGAGCTGCTGATGGGCGACGAGCAGGGCGCGCTGTTCTACCTGCTTGGCTCGGACTCCGAGTTCCTCAGCCACGGCAACGAGGCGTTCAAGACCGTGCTGCACAACTACGGCGACCAGCCGGTGGCGGACTACGTTCGGCTCGCCGTGGGCACCAACCTGTCGCGAGGCTTCAAGACCATTGACGACCGGGCCGGCAACCGGGTGCATGTGCGGCAGCCGGACATCGCCGAGGCGGCCAGCCTGCTTACGTCGGCGACCGCGGTAAAAAGCCCGGTTGACAGCCTGAGCAAGATCACGCTGCTGGAGCGCCTCGCCAGGAGGCAGACCGCGCTTGGTGACGAGCAGGGCGCGGCTGCTTCGCTCAGCCAGATGCAGGTGGTACGAGGTGCCAAGCGGCAATGACCACGGCATAAGGACCGTCCTGACCTGGCGGCGGCGGTCCTGCCTGCTGCTGCCGAGCAGCCTGGTCCTGATGGGCCAGGCTGCCTCCTTGCCTGCCGAACGTGGGAGCACGGCCATATACACGCTGCACATCGCCTTGCAGGACGGGTTCCGCCAGAATGGTGTCACCATCACGGTTGACGGCCGCACCGTTTACGACAAATCCGGGATTGCCACCGACCTGCGCATCTCGCGCGCCGACGAGGTGGATGTCGAGGGCGTGGCGGCCAAGGTAAGGGTCGGCGTCGTCGTCAGCCCCGGCCACGTCACAGCCACCTGGGATCACGACGCCCAGGCTTCGCCGTACTTGGCGATCAGCTTGGAGGGTGGGCAGCTTCGGTTCACCGCCTCGCAGGAGGCTTTCCGCTACATGTGAGGCTGGGGCTGTACTGCACGGATCGGGGAGAAGGGCGCTGCCCCGGCCCCGATCCTTTCCACGGCCAGCTTGGCGGTATGCACCCCGCCGTCCCGCCCCGGGGATCAGAACGCTGCCCTGAACCGCTCCGGCAGCCGCCACAGCTCGTCCCCCGCCAGGGACAGGTCCAGCTTGTATTCCTCGCCTTCCCGCTCCGCCCGCGATGCGCGCAGGCGATCCAACCAATCCAGCAGCGGCGGCGCGTCCGGGTCCAGCCCGGCATCCCGCCGCGGCAGCCCGGCGATGGCACGCACCATGCCCGCGAACTCCTCATCCGGCACACGCTGATGCGGCGCGCTGTCCGGCGCGGCAAACGCCTGCCCCCGCGTGCGCGCCAGCCGCCGCAGGCTCAAATCCAGATCGGCATAGCGCATGTGCAGCAGGAACAACCGGCCTGTCACCAGCGGCGCGTCGCAGCAGTGGAAGCCCGGCGCCCATACGACGGGATGCCGCACCAGCACCGGCTTGCACATCGCCGCCGAGAACCGCACCCAGGCCCGCTGCCGCCCGAACGGCGCCGCCGGGTCCAACGCCGGCTCCTCGTCCGGTAGGTGCTGCACGTCCAGGCCGATGGCCGTCACGACCGGATGCGGCGTTGCGGCGGCGAAGGCGCGCAGGTCCGCATGGTGCGCCGGGTCGGCCAGCAGCAGCTCGTCCGCGTCGGTGTGGATCACGGCGTCATAGCGTTGCAGCAGCTCGGCCACGACGGCGCGCACCTGTTCCACGCGCCATGCGTCGTCCAGCGGCGAGCGCGGCAGGCGGCGCACCGGCACCGGCAGGCCGTCCGTGCTGGCGTCGTCCGTGCCGTGGTCCAGCAGAAGGCAATGCTCCGCCCCGACCTGCGCAGCGTAGTGCCGCGCCCAGGCAGGCGCCCAAACCGGTTCGTTGTAGGCCATCGCCACGGCGGCAAGGCGCATGGAGCAGGTATCGCCGCCGCCGCTTCGCACGGCAAGGCAGGGCTGCTACATCCGCGCCATCATATCGGAGACCACCATGGCGAACACCAGCGACACCATCCTACGCAAGGTGCTGGGCACCACCCTGCAAACAGGCGCGTTGCGCGCCGTCGTGCTGCTGGGCGCCTTCACCTTCGTCGGCGCGCTCCTGGCCTGGCTGATTGCATAGGGAACGCCGTGGTATCCACCCTGCACCTGCACCCGGTGCGGCACGCCTTGCCCCCAGGCTTCGACGCCCTGCGGGCCGACGCGCTGGCCGAGGGGCACCGCCTGCTGGAGCGACTTGCCGCGGAGTGGGATGCAGGCCAGCGCTTCGACGGGGACGGGGAAGCTCTGCTGGTCGCTTGGCACGGGGATGCCTTGGCCGGCATCGGCGGCGTAACGCAGGACCCAGGGACGTCTGGTGCGTTGCGGATGCGCCGGTTCTATGTCCGACCCGCCCATCGCCGCCGCGGCACGGCACGCGCCCTGGCCTGCGTGTTGCTGCGAGAGGCGCGGCGCACGGGCAGGCCCGTGCTGGTGAATGCCGGCACGCCGGCGGCACCGGCGTTCTGGAAAGCCCTTGGTT
>CAXTDP010000228.1:5611-8086 GCA_964242295.1 uncultured Acetobacteraceae bacterium
CCCTGGGGGCGGACACACGCACCGGCTGGCGGCTACGCCGGAACGGTCGCGCGCCGCTCCCGGCCGATGAACGTCACCATGACGCTGGCGACCAGGCACAGCGCCCCCGCCGCCAAGAAGGCGCCGAAGTAGCTGCCTGTCTCCACCCGCGTCAGCCCGGCTGCCCAGGCCGCCGTCGCCGCGCCCAACTGGTGCGTGGCCGCGATCCAGCCGAACATGACCGGCGCGTTCTCCTCGCCGAAGCACCGCGCCGCCAGCCGCACCGTGGGCGGCACCGTCGCGATCCAGTCGAGTCCGTAGAACGCCGCGAAGGCGCCCAGCGCCACCGGTCCCATCGCCGGGTCGAGCGCAAAGGGCAGGAACACCAGGCTGATGCCGCGCAGCCCATAGTACCAAGCCAGCAGCATCCGGTTGTCCACCCGGTCCGACAACCAGCCGGACAGCGTGGTGCCCACCATGTCGAACACCCCCATCGCCGCCAGCAGCGTGGCGCCGGTTTGCAGCGCGAACCCGGCATCCACGCAGGCCGGGATCAGATGCGTGCCGATCAGCCCGTTGGTGCTGGCACCGCAAACGAAGAAGCTGCCGCCCAGCAGCCAGAAGTCGCGTGACCGCAAGCCAGTGCGGAGCGCGCTGACGGCCCGCACCGCCGGGTTCACGGCCGGGCGCACATAAGGCACCACAACCGTGCCGCCATAGGGCGGGATGCCCAGGTCCGATGGACGGTCCCGCATGAAGGCCAGCACCGGCACGATCAGGCAGCACGCCACGGCCGCGATGGTGACGCTGACCGCGCGCCAGCCGATGGTCTCGTTCAAGTGGGCCAGCAGCGGCAGGAACACGAGCTGCCCCGTCGCCGTACTTGCGGTCAGCAGGCCGACCACCAGGCCGCGCTTGGCACTGAACCAGCGGCCGGCGACGATGGAGGCCAGCACCAGCGCCGTCACGCCGCTGCCGCTGCCGACCACCACGCCCCACAGCAGCACCAACTGCCACGGCGCGACCATGAGGGGCGTCAGCACCACTCCGGCGGAGATCATCGCCAAGGCCGCGACGATGGTGCGGCGCAGCCCGAACCGCTCGATGATCGCCGCGGCGAACGGACCGGCCAGGCCATACAACAGGATGTTGACCGCGACCGCGAAGCTGATGGTGGCGCGGGACCAGTGGAATTCGGCCTCCAGCGGCACCATCAGCACGCCCGGCACCGAACGTATGCCGGCGGCAACCAGCAGCACCAGAAAGGTGCAGGCGGCGACGATCCAGGCGGGGTGGATGCGGCGGGTCATGACGGCGTGCTCCGGGTGCTGGCGGCAAGATAGGAGCATATGCGCGTATCCGGCAAGGTGCGGAATCCCGTGCGGTCAGACGCCGGTCAGGCTGCGTAGGATTTCACTGGCGTGGCGGATGCCAAGGGAGTAGTGGCCTTCCCCCTGCACGACCCGCAGCGTCATGCCGGGGATCGCCTCCAGCGGCGCCATGCCATGCAGCGGGATCAACGAGTCCTCGGCGCCATACCAAACCGTTACCGGCACACGGATGTCGCCGAAGGGCACGCCCCAGTCGCGGGCATAGATGCCGGCGTCCGACAGCGCGCCCTGGATGCCGCGCCCGATGCCCTCCCGCCAGGCTCGACTGAGGCCAGCCAGGAGTTCCGGCGTCATGCAGGCGCGGTCCGACGCCGGCAGGCTGTCGCCGACCAGGGTGCGGGGTGTGATGATGCGGCGCTGCAGCAGCGGGCGCAGCATGCTGAACAGGCGATGGGCCAGCACGGGATGGCGGCCCAGCATAAACAGGTGGCCGATGCCGGGCGTGCGCGGGTGGATGCCGTGCGGCGGCGGCACCGGGCAGACCATTGCCACGCCCAGCACGCGGTCGGGCAGCGCCAGGGCGCAGGCTGCGGCGTAAGGGCCGCCGCCGGACAAGCCCACGACGTGGAACCTGGCGAGGCCCAGGCGGTCCGCCACCGCCGCCACGTCCGCAGGCCAGTCCAGCAGCGTGCGTCCGGGATGGGGCGTGCTGCGGCCGTATCCTGGGCGGTCCAACGCGAGCAGGCGCACCGGCAGGTCCGGGATCAGCCCGGCCTCCAGCCGCGATGCCGGCCAGCCGTGGAAGTACAGCACCGGCGGTCCGGCGGGGTCGCCATACTCTTCGACCGCGATCACCCGGCCATCCGCCAGGCGCACTGTCAGCGACGGTGCAGCCGCAGCGAGCAGCCGCCGTCGCCGGGCCAGGCTTTTCAGCCTTTGGGAGACCCGTAAAGAAAAAGGCCCGCCGGAGCGGGCCTTTGCGACGGGCTGCGCCGCGTTAAGCGGCTGGCTGCGCCGCGGCACGCTTGGTCTGGCAGCGGAGGATGCGGCGCTTCAACACCTGCGCCTCCTCCGGCAGGTTCCGGTTCGGCGTGCCGAGCAGGAAGGAGTCCAGCCCGCCATTGTGCTCGATGGTGCGGATGGCGTGGGTGGTCAGGCGCACCTG
>CAXTDP010000229.1:0-8066 GCA_964242295.1 uncultured Acetobacteraceae bacterium
GGCTGCTGGGCGGCGGCGCCACCACCAAGTCCACCGTGTCGCGCGAGCTGCTGCCGGAGATGCTGCGCCAGTTGGTCGCCACCGGCCACGCCCGCTGGGCGCCCAGCGGCAAGCGGCTGGTAGACGGCGAGACCCGCACCTTCGACGCGCACCACAAGCCCAAGCTGCCACCGAAGTCCGCGGTGCTGCAAAGCGACGCTGGCCCGTTCTACGTGGATGGAGGCAGCGGCGCCGTGGGCCGCGTCCGCCTGCGCCAGCCCGCCCCGGCGCCCGCCCGTCCGCGCCGTCCGGAGCCGGTCCACATCCCCGCGACCGCCAGCGACGGCGCCATCGTCGAAACCGAGATGACCCCCGTAATGCGCCTGCGCCGGGTCAAGAACATTGATGGCACCGGCCGCATCAGCTTGCTGGACGCGCTGACGCTCGACTTCGACTACGGCGGCGTGCTGGTCGCCGGGCACGACGAGCGGCAGTTCATCCGCGTCATGTCGCCCGCCGGCCCCAGCTTCGTCCGCCGTGATACGACTGCGGAGGAGGCTGCGTTCAACACCGTCAGCACCGATGGCTTCACCCAGATGCGCATCGCCGAGGCCGGGTCACTCAAGGGCCGCCGCGCCCTGGTCCACGTCGGCCAGGATTCCGCCGAGCGCTGGCACCACTTCATCGCCGCCCGCATCCCCCAGCTTCAATTGCTGGGCTGGCGCAACCTGATCGACCGCGACTTCGGCCCCCGCTTGGTCGAGGAGGTCGGCACGACGGACGTACAGGTGCAGGACGCAGGTCCCGGCCGCTTCAGCCTGGATTTCGGCATCGAGATTGATGGCGTCCGCCTGCCGCTGCTGCCGATCCTGACCAAGCTGATCGAGCGCGGCGGCCTGGAAGCCGCGCAGATTGTGGACGGCGAGATCATCACCAGCCTGGACGACGGCCGCGTGGTGAAGCTGCCGGCCGACCGCATCCGCCGCCTGCTGGCGATCATGGGCGACCTGATCGAGGGTGCCGGCCGCCTGCAGGACGGTCCCCTCGTGCTGCCCACCGCGGAAGCCGCGACGGTCCTGGAGCTGGAGGACCTGGTCAACACCCGGTTTCAGAGCGCCGCCGCCATACGCGCTTACGTCGAGCAGTTCCGCGACGAGGCGGAGATCGCCCCGGTGCTGCTGCCCGGTGCCTTCAAGGGCGACCTGCGTCCCTACCAGAAGCACGGCCTGGATTGGCTGCAGCACCTGCGCGGCCACGGTCTCGGCGGATTGCTGGCCGACGACATGGGCCTGGGCAAGACCGCGCAGACCATCGCGCACCTGGTGTTCGAGCATGCGGCCGGGCGCCTGGACCGCCCGGCGCTGATCGTCGTGCCCACCAGCCTCATCAGCAACTGGACGGCGGAGCTGACCAAGTTCGCGCCGCATTTGCATACCGCCGTGCTGCACGGCCTGGACCGGCACCAGCGCCGGGACCGGCTGGACGGCACCCATGTGGTCATCACGACCTATACCGTGCTGGCGCGCGACATCGCCGAGATGAAGGAGCTGGCCTGGTCGGTCGTCGTGCTGGACGAGGCGCAGGCGATCAAGTCCCCTGCCGCCAAGGCCACCCGCGCCGTGGGACAGTTGGACACCAGGCACCGCGTCTGCCTGTCCGGCACCCCGGTCGAGAACAACCTTGAGGAGCTGTGGTCGCAGTTCAACTTTCTGATGCCGGGCCTGCTGGGCGACCGCGCGGTGTTCGCCAAGCGGTTCCGCACGCCGATCGAGAAGCGTGGCGACGACCAGCGCCGGATGCAGTTGGTCCGGCGCATCAAGCCGTTCATCATGCGCCGGACCAAGAGCGAGGTGGCGACGGAGCTGCCGCCCAAGCACACCATCCTGCGCCGCATCACCCTGGCGCCGGACCAGCGCGAGCTATACGAGACCATCCGCGTCACCCTGCAGGAGCGGGTGCGCGAGGAGGTGGCCGAGCGTAGCCTGGCCGGCAGCCGCATCGTGGTGCTGGACGCGCTGCTGAAGCTGCGCCAGGTCTGCTGCGATCCTCGGCTGGTGAAGCTGCCCTCGGCCCGGCTGGTCGAGTCGTCCTCCAAGCTGGACGACCTGCTGGAAATGGTGTCCGAGATGATCCCGGAGGGGCGGCGCATCCTGCTGTTCAGCCAGTTCACCTCCATGCTGGATCTCATCAAGCCGCGGATGCAGGCGGCCGGCATTCCCTATGTCGAGCTGCGTGGCGACACTCGGGACCGGGCGGAGCCGGTGCGGTCGTTCCAGGCAGGGGAGGTGCCGTTGTTCCTGATCTCGCTGAAGGCGGGCGGGCGCGGGCTGAACCTGACGGCGGCGGACACCGTCATCCACTACGATCCCTGGTGGAACCCGGCGGTCGAGAACCAGGCCAGTGACCGGGCGCACCGGATTGGCCAGACCAAGTCGGTGTTCGTTTACAAGCTGATCGGCGCGGACACGGTGGAGGAACGCATCCTCGAATTGCAGCAGCGCAAGGCGGAGTTGGCGAACTTGACGTTCACCGAGCCGGGGGACCTGGCGGCGCTGGCGCAGGAGGATGTGGATTTCCTGTTCGGGGGAGAGGCGGGGCGGAAGGCGGCGTAGACCTTCGAACCACCTGCAATCGTATGTTGCCTCTTGAGGAATGCGACATGCAGCGCTCAGCCTCTCGCTCCCGGGCTGATCTTCGGTCAGCAAGGCGCCATTGCATATGACCGTTGCACGGCCCTAGTTGACCCACGCGGTCCGCCAAACTGCATCAGTCCCAGCTTACGTGCGTGCGTAGCACCAACCTGCCGTCTCAAAACTTATCCACTTGGACCGCCATTAAGCCAAAACCTGGGCTGCTATCACTGGCGCCGTCCATGTCTTGGTTGAAGAACGTGACCTCGAACGGCCCGCTTGTCGCCGGCAGCACGGCCTCATAAGCGGCAGGCTCGCCCGAAACCATCCACGTCGCAACCAGCTCCCCGTCGGCCAGCACCGCCACCCGCTGCGTCCGCACCGGCGGGGCTGGAAAGACGACCGCCCAAGCTGTCAGTCGCACCGCCCCCGGGTCGCCCTGGACCAAAAAGCGCAACGACCCACGGGACCCACTCCAGCGCCCCCACGCAAAGGGTTGTGACCACCCGGCATCCAGCAACTCCGCCCCGGCGCCATCGCCGCGGAGCGACAGCAAGCCGCCCGTCGGCACTAGGTGAACCGCCCGGTAATCCTCCAACCCGGTATACCAACGCCCGGTCCGCAGATCCAAGCCACACACGTCCTGCAGCTCATGCGCGCGGGCGTAGGCGGCGATCCGGCTGACGTAGTCGGGCCTGCTGGGATCGGCGGCGTCCCAATCCCGCGGGTTGAACGTCGAGACGCCGTTGACCGTGGGCAGCCCCGCCACCTCGGCGATCAGCATGGCATTGGCATTGGCGCTGTTCGTTTGCAGCGCCTTGTCCACCTCCGGATCATCCCGTCGGGCCGACAGCACCGCAAAGGCCCGGCATTCCGCCGGCGCCGGCAGGACGGATTGCAGGCGGTGCAGCTCGGCCACCCGGTCCATCGCGGCGACGTTCGGCCCGCTGCTGAGCTGCTCGGCCACCAGCAGCACTGCCAGTATGGCCGCCAAGGCCGGCCTGTTGCCGCCCAGTCGGTGCAGCCAAACCAGCACTAGGCACAGCATGGGCAGGGACAGCATGATCCATGCGCGCGACACGACGCGGATCGCCTTCGCGCCCGGGACGAGATGGTAAACCGCCCACCAGCCTGACCTCCCGCCAACACTCAGGGTCAGAAGATAAACCGCACACACCGCCAGCGCTGCCACCCTAGCCAAGGGCCACCGCCGCCGCGGCCACGCAGCCGCCGCGAAGCAGGCCAGGAACACCGGCGGCCAGCCCACGATGCGCTCGGCCGACCACCCGGTGCGGCCAGAGAACAACAAGGCGTCGGACCAGCCGAACAGCAGGTTACCCGGCCCGACCCGCACGGTGTCACGCAGCGTGAGCAGGAACGGGCGCACCGCGGCAAATTCATGCATCCCACTCTCCCGCGCCTTGGGCAGGTAAAGGGCAAGGAATGGCACGACGGCAACGACGCAGGTCACGGCGATGACGGCGACGGCCGGCCACTCTCGGCGCGCGGTGGCAACGGCACGATGCCGCATCGCCGGGTCCATCACGGCGGCAGCCACCGCCAGCAGCAGCGCATAAAACGCCAGCAGCCAAGCCATGTAGAACGCCGTCAGCAGCCAGGCCGCTGCCAGGACAGCGAAAGTTGCGCCCCATCCCACCGCAGCCCGCGACCTTGCCGCCCCCAGCGCCCGCATCGTGCGAACGGCCAGCAGCGCGGCGACGGGTCCGAACGCCACGCTCAGGATTTGCATGTGGGCAGACTGCTGGTAGGCGCTCAGGCTCAGGGTGAACATGGCCGCGCCGAACGCCGCCCACGGGAACGGCAGGTTCAGGACGCCACGGGCGAACCCATAGGCGCCTGCAAAGCCCACGATGCGCAGGATGACGGCGACCATCTCGGCGGACAGGAAGGGGTCCATGCCGACCGCCCGCCAGGCCGAGTAGGCCAGGCCATACAGCAAATAACCGTCATTGTAGGCCAGCGTGCCGTGATACGGGAAGAAATACGCGGTCGTGTCCCAGGGTGCCCGTCCGCGCAGGACGTTGAACCAATGCTCGAAGATGCTGGTTTGGATCAGCCCGTCCAGCCGGTCCCCGGTCACCTGGCCAAACCCGGTCAGCAACTGCGTGCTGAACACCGCAGCCATCGCGAGCAGCAACGCCAGGCACAAGATCAGGAGCCGGTAGGGCTTCACCGTCGGCGCGGACAACCTGCCTCCTGCCCGGGCGGTCCCGCGCCAGCCTGACAACCGTGGCGCGGGACAGCGCCCCCGTGCGCTCCCTTATGCCTCGCCGCCTACCGCCGCGCTATCCGCCAGATCGTGTCGTTACCGTCCTCCGATACCAGCACCGACCCGTCCCGCAGCACCGTGATCCCCACCGGACGCCCCCACACCGAGTTGTCGTCCCGTACGAAGCCGGTCAGCACGTCCTCATACTCCCCGGTTGGCGCCCCATTCCGCATCGGCACCCGAACCACTTTGTATCCCGTCCGCGTGCCCCGGTTCCACGAGCCGTGCAGCGCCACCAGCGCATCTCCGCTCCACGGGAACATCGCCCCGTTATACAACGTGATCCCCAGGGGGGCCGAGTGCGGCTGGATCAGCACGTCCGGCACCAGCACGTCTTCAGCCAGGTCCGGGCGGCGTCCGGGACTGCGCGGGTCTTCATGCGCGCCGATGTAATACCAGGGCCAGCCGTAGAACCCACCTGGCCGCACCCGCGTCACGTAGTCCGGCGGCAGGTTGTCGCCCAGGCCGTCCCGCTCGTTCACGGCGCACATCACCGTCCCATCCGGCTGCACCGCCAGCCCGACGCAGTTGCGCAGCCCGTTCGCGAAGTGCCCGGCCGGCCGTCCCTGCGGGTCGAACATCAGCACGTCGGCCCGGTCCTGCTCGTCGCCCCAAGTGGCGCCACGCCCCGACGCAGCCTCCAGCGACGCCAGCCGTGGCGCGGGCAGGGCAGGGGGCGCATTGGCGTTGCTGCCGCTGCCCACCGACACATACATCCGCGTGCCGTCCGGCGAGAACGCGACATCCCGCGTCGAGTGCCCACCCTCCGGCAGCGAGGGTACGATGACCTCCGCCGGGCCAGACGCCCGCAGGTCGCCGAGCCGGTAGGGATAGCGCACGACGCGCCCGGTTTCGCCGACATACACGTAGCGCGGCGCCGGACCCGGCGGCCAGAAGGCGATGCCGAACGGCCCGTCTAGCCCCGACGCGAACACCTCGCTTGCGGCCGGCGCCTTATCGTCCACTGCAGGCCGCAGCACCCGGATGTTTCCACCGCCGGTTTCGGCGACGAACACATCGCCATTCGGCGCCGTACGCAGGATGCGCGGACCGGACAGCCCATCCGCGAACACCGCAACCTCCGTCCCCGCAGGTCCCCGCGGCACCGCCCCGGCCGGGCGCGCGGTCACTGACGGGCTGTTGCTGCGGGACCGCGTTTCATAGGGTGCCCGCAGGTCTGCCGGGCGGATCAGCCGGACTACCCCGGGCGCATCATTCCGCCAATCGCCAAAGGCGTCCGGACCCGTGCGGACCGGCTCCGCACGGGCTGCCGCCAGGACCGCCGTCCCAAGAAGTAGGAATGCTGACGTTGGGATGCCCCGCATGGCTTGCTGCTCCATTTCGCGCGGCCGCATTGAGCGCGGCCAGTTGCCATGCGACATTTGGCGCGGCATGGGGCCTGGGTAAGCCGCACCGGAACGCCCTCACGCAGATACGAACGGGAGGAGCGCGGCGTGGACACCAGGGACAGCACCGCCACTTCCAAGCCTGATGCTCCCAAGCCGCCCCCTTCCAAGCCGCCCATTCTCCCTGTGCGGAGCACCCATCCCGGCTTCACGCCCGACCCGCTGCCCACCGTGCCGAGCCAGTTTGCCATGCCCGGCACCGCCTTCGACCTGGCCCCACCCAGCCGTGAGGCGCTGTTCCAGGCCATCGCCGGGACGTTCGACGCGGAATTCTACCGGGACAGGAACCCCGATGTCCGGGTGGCGGGCGTGGACCCGTTGCCGCACTACGCCGTCACCGGCGCCCTCGAGGGCCGGGACCCCAACCGCTGGTTCGACAGCCGGGCCTACATCCTGGCCAACCCGGACGTGGACGCGATGGCGCTCAACCCGCTCTGGCACTACCTGGTCCAGGGCCAGGCCCAGGGCCGGCCACCACGCCGTGTTCATGCCGCGGAACGAGCCGCACAGCAGCAGGCCCGCTTCCTCGCCGACGATCATCCGCCGTCCCAGCCGTGGGCCTGCCTGATGCCGGAAACCCTCCACTCCGCACTTGAGGCGCGCCTGACCAGCGCCGCCGGGGTCACGCTTGCCGTCAGCCACGACCGCTACACCCACTCGGTCGGCGGCGTGCAGATCCTGGTGTCCGACGAGCAGCTTGCGTTCAACGCCCGCGGTCAGGCCTACCTGCACATCGCCCCCAGGACGCCCCGGCTGTCCCTGGCGCCAGGGGACGAGGCGTCGTTCTACCTTCATGCCACGCTCGACGGCGCCTACGTCGGCACGACCACTTATGCCGACCTGGCGTCCGTGCTGGCCGGCTTGCGCCCGCGCCTGCCGGATGAGCGCCGCCTCGTGCTGCATTGCCTCTTGGGGCATCAGGCTGGCGCGATGGCCCTGCTGCACGAGGCGATGCAGCCGCAGGCGGCAGTGTTCTGGGTCAACGACTACGAGTCCATCTGTCCCGGCTACAACCTGCTCCGCAACGACGTCGAGTTCTGCGGCGCACCGCCCGTGGGCAGCTTCGCCTGCCGGGTATGCGTGCACGGGCTGCACCGCGCCGAGCATGTGCGGCAGATCGAGGCGCTGTTCGCCGCGGTGCCGCTGCATGTCGTGGCCCCGTCCGCGGCTGCCCTGGCGGTGTGGCAGGCCGGCGCACGCCTGCCGCATCTGTCCGTGGTGATACACGAGTATGCTGCCCTGACGCCCCTTCCAGCCCCAGAGCCGGAGCCACCTGCCGGCCCGGATGCCGGAGCAGGAGCTGGGCCGTCCCTCTCCGCCCCGATTCGTGTCGCCCCGGTTCGCGTCGCCTATGTCGGGTTCGCGATGGCCCACAAGGGCTGGCCCACCTTCGCGGCGCTCGCGGCGCGGCTGCAGGGATCGCCGGAGCATCGCCTGTTCCATTTCGCCACCTCGCACGCCGAGCCGCTCCTGCCCGGCGTGGAAACGGTGCTGGCCCGCGTCACGCCCGATGCGCGCGGCGCAATGACGGAATCGCTGCGGGTCCATGGCATCCAGCTCGTCCTGCTGCTGTCCCCGTGGCCGGAAACCTTCTGCCTCGTCGCCTATGAGGCGCTCGCAGCCGGCGCAGACCTGGTCGTGCTACAGGATGGCGGCAACCTTCCGGACCTGGTCCTGCGCACCGGCCGCGGCGTGGTGGCCGCCGACGCGGAGGCCGTGCTGGACTTCTTCCTGCACGGCGGGGCCGCCCGCTACGCCGCC
>CAXTDP010000230.1:0-8060 GCA_964242295.1 uncultured Acetobacteraceae bacterium
CCCTGCTCGCGGCCGTCCTCCTGGCCGACGCCGACCTGGCTGTCGGCCGTCTGCCGCAGGGCGGGGTGAACGGGGCGGACCTGGCGTGCCTGGCTGCGCTGGCGGCGCCGATCCTGGCATGGGCGCTGGAACGGCGGCTGGGGCGTGGGCTTCGCCGGTTTGGCCCGGCGCCGGCCATTCTTGCTGCCCTGCTGACTGCCGGGGCGGCCTGGATCGGTGCGGGCCTGCTTGGGCGGTAGCGTCGGGCCACACAACAGTTGCACCCCGCAATGATAGGGTTAAAGTATTGAAATGGCGACGACCAGTCCCTCCTTGCGCGTTCTTATGCTGCGTGGCGGCCTTGCGTTGATAGTGGTCGCGCCGGTGCTTGCGGTTCTGGCCTACTTCCTGCTGCCAGCGCCGGTCCGGTCCCCTGCCGCGGTCCAGCCTTTGCCCGAAATTCTGGCCGCCCCGCCCCCGACGCCAGCACCCCAGACGGCCCCGACCTTCGACGTCGTCCGCGTTAGCCCGAGCGGAAGCGCCGTCATCGCCGGCCGTGCCGATCCCGGTGCACAGGTCATCGTGCGCGATGGCGGGAAGCCGATCGGCGAGGCCAAGGCCGACAACCGCGGCGAATGGGTGCTGCTGCCGCTCGCACCGCTGCCGCCCGGCGGCCGGGAGCTGACGGTGGCCTCACGCTTGCCGGGTCTTGCCGAGTTGAGTGGCGACTCTGTCATCCTGTCCGTCCCCGAGCCGTGGGCAGCCGCAGTCCAGGCGGCCGCGGCGTCGGAGCCGGCGCCGGTCGTGCTGGTGCCCAAGGCCGGCACGCCGCGCATCCTGGGTACGCCGGACCTGGCGGCCCGCCCAGGCGGGACGGCATTGGGCCTGGGAACCGTGGACTACGACGACCAGGGCGACATACATTTCGCCGGCATCGCCCGGCCAGGGGCGCAGGTCCGCTTGTATGTGGACAACACGCCGGCCGGGGACGCGGTGGCGGACCTGCAGGGCCGCTGGAGCATCAGCCCCCGCACCGCCGTCGCCGCCGGCCTGCACCGCCTGCGCGTGGATCAGCTTACGGGCGCCGGACGGGTGCAGGCACGGGTCGAAGTGCCGTTCCAGCGCAGCAGCCTGCCGGCGTCCGACCTCGCCAACGGACGCGTCGTCGTGCAGCCGGGCCAGACGCTGTGGCGGCTGGCCCGCTCGGCCTATGGCTCCGGGGTGCGCTACACCGTCATCTACCTGGCGAACCGCGACCAGATACGCGACCCGCATCTGATCTACCCCGGCCAGGCCTTCGCACTGCCCGATCCGCCGGGCCGGCCCTAGCCCCGGCTTGCCCCATTCCGGCTTGCCCCGCTCCGGCTTGCCCGGTCTGGGCGAAATCCCCATACACGGACGCAAATGATACTCCTTGAAAACCTCCGCTCCGTGTTCTCCCCGCCGCATCCGGTCGGGCGGCCGTTCCTGATCGGCGGCGTGGTCGTCGCCCTGCTGGGCCTGTTCATCACTCCATGGCTGTTCTGGCTGGGGCTGCTGTTCACGTTGTTCTGCCTGTATTTCTTCCGCGATCCCGAGCGCGTCGCCCCGCTGCGCCCCGGCGCCGTCGTCGCCCCGGCAGATGGCCGCGTCGTGTCCGTGCTGCAGGCGGTGCCACCGGCCGAGCTGGGCCTGGGCAGCGTCCCGCGCTGGCGTGTGGCGATCTTCCTGTCGGTGATGGACGTGCACGTGAACCGCGTCCCGGCCAACGGGGTCGTGAGCCGCATCGCCTACCGCGCCGGCAAGTTCGTCAACGCCAGCCTGGACAAAGCCAGCGACGGCAACGAGCGCAACGCCCTGGCGCTGACCCTGCCCGATGGCCGCAGCATGGCGGTGGTGCAGATCGCCGGGCTAATCGCGCGGCGGATCGTGTGCCAGGTGCGGGAAGGGCAGGCGGTGATGGGCGGCGCGCGTTTCGGCATCATACGCTTCGGCAGCCGGACCGACCTGTATCTGCCGGAGGGCGTGGTGCCGCTGGTCGGCGTGGGCCAGACGATGATCGGCGGAGAAACCGTCATCGCCGAGCTGGAGGGCTGACATGAGCATGGAGCGCCGCCCGGTCCACCTGCTGCGCAGCCGTTTCCGTCCGCGCAGCCGCTCGCGGTTCGCCGGGCTGTCGTTCAACCGGATGGTGCCGAACATCCTGACGCTGTTTGGCCTGTGCGCCGGGCTAAGCGCCATGCGGTATGGGTTGGAGGCGCGGTTCGGCGCCGCGGCGGTCGCCATCGTGGTTGCGGCGTGCATAGACGGGCTGGACGGGCGCCTGGCGCGGCTGCTGAAGGCGACCTCGCGGTTCGGGGCGGAGTTCGACAGCCTGACGGACTTTTGCTGCTTCGGGGTGGCGCCGGCCTTTGTGCTGTATCTGTGGTCCCTGCAGGTATGGGGCGGGCTAGGCTTCACGCCATGCGTGATGTTCGCGGTGTGCATGGCATTGCGGCTGGCGCGGTTCAACGCGGCAATCGACTCGCAGCCGCCCGTCGCGCACGCCTACGCCTACGGCTTCTTCACCGGGGTGCCGGCGCCATGCGGGGCCGGGCTGGTGCTGTTCCCGCTGTTCCTGGGGTTGGAAGGGCGGACGCTTGGATTGCCGGGGGTGGTGGCGTTCTCCCATAACCCGCTGTTCTGCTTCGTTGTGCTGGTTGGCACGGCGACGCTGCTGGTAAGCACGCTGCCGGTCTGGAGCTTCAAGAACTTCAAGGTTCCAAAGCAGCTCGCCTTGTCGCTGCTGCTGGGGGTGGGGACGTTCACGGCGTTGCTGGTGGCGGAACCCTGGGCGGCGCTGGCCGGGGCGGGGGTAATTTATTTGGGGATGATCGTTCTGAGCCGGCGGAGCTTTCACCGGCTGCGTGCGGCGGCGGAGGCGCGGATAGGGGCAGAGTAAGGCTTCATTCTCCCTCTCCTTCCGGGAGAAGGTCGGGGTAAAGGCGCCTTGCTGGAGAGCGCAGAACCGCACTTTCTGCCAGTTCGACCTCCTTCACTCGGAAGATCGCTTGCCGCCGGGCGACCCCCTCACCCCAACCTGCTTCCGAGGGAAAGGGAGTAGGACGCTACCTGCGGGCGTCGAATACTACGCCGTCCGCCCGTAACGCATCCATCTCTGTATCCGAATACCCAAGTCCCGCCAGCACCGCCACCCCATGCTCGTTGAACCGTGGCGGCGGCGTCCGCATCCCGCCCGGCGTGCGACTCAGCTTGATCGGTGTGCCCAGCGCGCGGAAGCTGCCGCCCTCCACCGGCATCTCCGCCACCATCCCTCGCGCCGCCGTGTGCGGCGCCTGCATCGCCTCGTCCACCGCCAGCACCGGCCCGGCCGGCAGCCCGGCGCGCAGCAGCGCGTCGCACAGCCCCCGCCCATCCTGCGGGGCAAAGGCGGCGCTCAGTTGCTCCACCAGCTCAGGCCGGTTGCGCACGCGGTCGCCGTTGGTCAAAAAACGCGGGTCGCCCGGCAGGTCCGGCCGGCCAAGGTGCTCGCACAGCTTGCGGAATTGGCCGTCATTGCCGATGGCGATGAAGATGTCGCCCGTCGCGGTCGCATACTTCTCATAGGGAGAGATGTTGGGATGCGGGTTGCCCAGCGGCATCGGCCGCTTGCCGTTCAGGAAGTAGTTGGCAGCTTGCGGATGCAGCAGCGCCATGCCGCAATCGTGCAGTGTCATGTCCAGGTACTGCCCAAGCCCGGACGACCGCCGCTCATGCAGCGCCATCAGGATGCCGATGGCGGAGTACAGCCCCGTCGCCAGGTCCACCACCGGCGTGCCCATGCGCAGCGGCCCCGTCGAGGGATCGCCGTTGATGCTCATCAGCCCGGTCATCGCCTGCAGGATGGCGTCGTAGCCGGGCAGGCCGCCCAGCGGCCCCTCGGCGCCGAAGCCCGACACCCGGCAATGCACCAGCCCCGGGAAACGCGGCGCCAGGTCGGCGGCGTAGCCCAGGCCCCACCGCTCCATCGTGCCAGGCTTGAAGTTCTCGATCAGCACGTCCGCCGTGGCGATCAGCCGCAGCAGCACTTCGCGCCCGGCCGGCTTGGACAGGTCCAGCGCCAGGCCACGCTTGTTGCGGTTCACTCCAAGAAAGTAGCTGGCGGCGCGCTCGCCCGGCGCGGTCTCCTGGAACGGCGGACCCCAGTCCCGCGTCTCGTCGCCGGCGGGCGGCTCGACCTTGATGACCTCGGCGCCATGGTCGGCCAGGATCATGGTGCAATAGGGGCCGCCCAGCACCCGGGTCAGGTCCACGACGCGCAGCCCGGCCAGTGCGCCGGGATGTGTTGCCAGGCCGGTGCCGTCCGTCATGCCGCCTCCCCACCCCAGACCCGGGCGCAGAATGCCGGGTAGGTTCCCAGCATCTCCGCACGGACGGGGCCGCGCAGCAAGGCGAGCCACTCCGGCGGCGGGTCCGGCGTCACGGGCGCCCGGTTGCCATCATAACCGTCGCCGTCATAGTCGAAGCCGGTGGCCGCCCGCACCTCCGCCGCGGTTTGGCCGGGATGCAGCGACGCCAGGCTGAACCGGGCGACGCCGGCGTCGAACGTGAACACGCAGCGCCCGGTCACCAGCGCCTGCGCCGTGCCCCGGCGGAAGTACTGCGCCGGCGACGTGCCCGGCGCGCTGATATGCGCCACCCGCGGCACCAGCACGCGCGGGCTGTGCTCCTCCCGGAACAGGATCGTGCGCGGCACCATCATGTAAAGGAACGCGGAACCGAAGCTGCCGGGGAACCGCACGGAGCGCCCGGGCCAATCGCCGGTGCCGACCAGGTTCAGGTTGGCCTGTCCGTCAATCTGCCCGCCGCCGAGGAAGAACAGGTCTATCCGTCCCTGTCCCGCCAGGTCGAACAGCTCGCGCGATCCCTCGGTGAACGGATTGCCGCTGGGACGGTGCAGCAGCGACAGGCGGACGCGGTGGCCCAGCAGGCGCACCAGCCAGCAGGCAGCAGCCGGGATCGGGCTGGCCGCGCCGACGGCGATATGCCGGGCAGGGGGCTGCGCCGGGTCCAGGATCAGCCGGGCGATGGCGGCGGCCAGCCGCTCCTCCGGGTGGATCACGCGGCGGCGGCCGGCAGGACGTGGCGGTCCAGATAGGCGCGGAAGCCCTCGGCGGTGCGGGCGGCGCGGGCATACTCGGCAAGGTGCGCGGCGTCGGCGGGATACTCGTCCAGCAGCGCGATGGGCCAGGCACCGCGTTCGGCGACCGCAATCTCGGTGATGTAGGCGCCGCCGATCGTGCCCGGGGCCAGGCGCTCATCGTCCAGGAAGCTGCCGGGCACGACCCGCTCGACCGTCACCAGCGCCCGGCGGGAGGCATGGGCGATGGTCGCCAGCTCCCGCCGCCGCCCGACCCAGACGTTGCCGTGCGCGTCGGCCATGACGGCGTGGAAGGCGGCGACGTCCGGCTGCAGCGCCGGCAGCAGCACGATGAGGTCCGGCGCATCGCTGAACGGGTTCTGCACGACGCGCCAATCCCGCCGGTGCTCCAGCAGGTCACTGCCCAGCAGCCCGCGCAAGGGCATGTAGGGCACGCCCTTCTCGGCGGCTTGCAGCATGGTGTGGATGGCCGGGCATGTGGCATCCAGCACCTCCAGCGTGCCAGCCTGGACGGCGGCGGCGAAGCGCGGGGCGACCCCGGACTCTCCGAGCGACGCCGCGCTGGTCTGCACCTGCACGACGCAGCCGGCGCCGATCAGCACGTCCGTCGCATAGCCCGACACCGGCACGCCCAGCAGCTGCAGCCCCCGTGCGCCGCGGCGCACCAGGGCATGGGCCAGGGCGCAGGACGGCAGCGAGTTGTCCGGCGGCAGCGCCAGCAGCGCCCCGTCCGGGACCAGCGCCGCGAGGCCGTCCGCGGTCATCGCCTCAGCCCAGAGCTTCGGCCAATGCCTCGGCGCTGCGCCCGTTGGCGATGGTCGCCGCCCGGCCCTGCCAGTGGGTGCCGCCAACGCGGGCAAAGGCATGGTCGGCACCGGGATAAACATAGGCGTGGGCGTGCGGATGCCCCTTCAGCGCCGTGACGACCTTTTCCCGGCCCTCCGGCGGGAAGAACTTGTCCAGCTCGGCGATGTGCACCAGCAGAGGCGCGCGGATGCTGCCGGCCTCGCCCAGCAGCGCATCCAGGCCGACGCCGTAGTAGGACACGTTCACGTCAGCGTCCGAACGCATGGCCATCATCATCGCCAGCCGCCCGCCCAGGCAGTAGCCCATCGTGCCAGCGTGGCCGTTGCAGCCCGGCATCTTGCGGGCCGCGGCCAACGTCGCCTTGAGGTCCTCCACACCCTTGTCCTGGTCGAAGGCATTCATCAGCGCAAATGCTTCCTTCCATTCGGCCTCGGACTTGTCGGTCAGGTCCACGCCGGGGCGGATGCGCCAGAACAGGTCGGGCGCGACAGCGATGAAGCCCTGGTCGGCGACTGCGCGCGCGGTCTCCCGCATGGATTCGTTGACGCCGAAAATCTCCTGGATCAGCACCACGGCCCCATACGGGCCATCGCCACCGGGGGTGGCGACATAGGCATTGAATGTGCCGGCACCGTCGGCGGCGGTGATCGTCATATCGGACATGGACTACTCCCCTGCAAAGCGCGGGGTGCTTAGCAGGAGAACGCCGGGGGTAGAAGTGGTCTTGCTGCTTGCTGCTCCCTCTCCCTCTCCCTCCGGGAGAGGGTTGGGGTGAGGGAAACCACATGCGCTGCACGGTCTTGCAAAACCAGGCACCGCCCTTGCCCGCCCCCTCACCCCAACCCTCTCCCGGGGGGGAAGAGGGAGCAGCGCAAGGACGCTAAATATAGTGCTCCGCCAACGGCGCGAACCCATTGAACCGTTGGCTTGCATACGTCGTCACGTAGGCCCCGGCGGACGCGATCCGCACCTGCTCCCCGGAGCGCAGCGCCAACGGCAAACGGTAGTTGGACCGCTCATATAGGATGTCCGCCCCGTCGCAGGTTGGCCCCGCAATGGCGACCGGCCCGGTCTCGCCATCGTCGTGGGGGGTTTGGAAGCGATACTTGATCGACTCGCCCTCCGTCTCCGCCAGCCCGCCGAAGCGGCCGATGTCGAGGTAAACCCAGCGCACCGGGTCATCCTTCGCCTTGTGGCACACCAGCACGACCTCCGTGCTGACCACCCCGGCGTCACCCACCAGGAATCGTCCCGGCTCCACCAGGATTTCCGGCAGGGCGTTGCCGAAATGCGCGGTCATCGCACGCATGATGGCGTCGGCGAAGCGGTCGATGCCCGGGATCTCGTCGCGGTAGCGCACGGGGTAGCCGCCGCCCAGGTTGACCATGCGCAGGTTCACTCCCGCCGCAGCCAGGTCGGTGAACAGCATGGCGACGCGGCCAATGGCCGTCTCGTAGCTGCCGGTCGTGGTCTGCTGGCTGCCGACATGGAACGACAGGCCATAGGGATCGAGGCCGAGCTCGCCCGCACGTATCATCAGTTCCCGCGCCATCTCGACCGTCGTGCCGAACTTGCGGGACAGCGGCCACTCCGCGCCATCGTTCTGCACCAGCAGGCGGCAGTAAACGCGGGCGCCGGGCGCGTGCTCGGCCAGCTTCTCCAACTCCTCCTTCGAGTCGAAGGCGAACATCGTCACTCCCGCGGCATGGGCGCGCTGGATGGCGGATACCTTCTTGATGGTATTGCCGAAGCTGATGGCGCCCGGAGCCGCCCCGGCGTCCAGGCAAAAGCCGATTTCCTCGATGGAGGCTGCGTCGAAGCTGCTGCCCAGGCCCACCAGCCGCCGTAGGATCGGGTGGGCTGGGTTGGCCTTCACGGCGTAATAAATCCGCGCGAGCGGCAGGGCGTTCAACAACGTACGGTAGTTCTGCTCAACGCGGTCCACATCCAGCACGAGGCAGGGCGTAGCTGGAGCGTGGTCAGCCAAATAGGATGCGATCTTAGGGGTCATCGCGCCTAGTCTCCATGGTCAGACGCCCCACGTGGTGCGTAGGGGCGTGCCTACCCGGCAGGGCCGAGCAAGGCGGGTTGACGAAACGGTCGAACGAACCAGCGAAAGAGGTGTGCCAGAACGCTTGACGTCGTTGCGTAACCC